>NZ_CP195081.1:0-5115 GCF_056673305.1 Enterobacter sp. MG-EB028 | reverse complement strand
ATGCTTATTACGATATAAGAAGCACACTAAGTCGACGTGGTTTTGAAAACATACAAGGAAGCGTCTATCTAGGGGAAGAGGGAGTAAGTGAAGCCCACGGCACATTAGCAATTCAAGAGCTAACGGCAAAGTACTCATGGTTTTATGATTGCGTTTCTAACATCCGATTTTATCGAATTGAATCTGATTTAAATGCTCAGTTCATCGCTGATGGGGTTAACGAGGCAAAAAATCGATTCTATGCCCAACTGGAAGACATGAAGAAATCCCTCATTTCCGTTGGACTGTCAGTTGAACAAGCTAACGACGTTATAGGGCAACAACAATTCAAACTTGAAAACATGATGCCCGCAAAAAAATAGCAGATACAACAATTGTTCTGGGAGAGGCTGTTGGTTATCAACACCTCTTCCATCTCTCCATGAGCCATTCCATCCGCCTCACTACACACTTCAACACATTTACTATGAGTTCATTTATTGACCACCAAAATGCACGAGTGGAAGCCATTGAACAATAAAATCGGTTATCTCATTTACTAGTAAAAAATCCACTTTTTTAACTATAAGAAATTGATTCAAAACGATTTTTTAAACATGGAAAATTATCGCTTAATCTAGATATATATATTAACCCCGTGCTAAAAATTTCAGTCTTGACGTTTTCCTTAGGAGACTGCTGTTTATGGAAACTCTAAACAACGTAATTTCCACATTAGCTTCAGCGCCACCAGAAGCTCTTGTTGCTATTGTTTCCCTTGGCGCGATGTTCTTTATGTTTATGATAATAAAGTTATTTTTCTCATTCCTTGAGCGTAAGTGGCACTCTAATGAATAACAAACGCTTTGCGAGACTTCCAAACTGGTGGCTACGTTCAGAAGACCCTGAAGATTTACTGCTGGTTAGATTGAAAGCAGGAAATACAGGTACTGGCATTGCAGCAATGAAGTGTCTTCTAGCCTTGTCCGTTTTGATTGACTTTCACTCTAGGGTTGCGGAGGTATCTTTAACTGGTTTGGAGACGTTAACCGGGCTTAGTCGTCCCATGGTTATACGAGGATTATCAAAACTAGAGGGCTTAGGTGTAGTTAACTCAGACAAGAGCTTCAGAACGAATAGATACGAACTAACGATCAAAAAAGATGATACGTACTGGGCAAAGGTGCCTGTTGAAATTGTAAGAAAAAAGCTAAAAACAATATCAAACAGAGGGATAGCACCTTTCACGGCGCTAAAGCTGTATATAACAATATTAGGCTTGAGGTATAAGGAGAAAACAACAGTTCAAGTAATGCATGATACCCTTAGAGATTACACTGGCATTCAGACAACCCAAGTTAGGTATGGACTGGATGTCTTATACAGCAGTGGACTTATTCACTTGATGCCTAGAGAAGATCGGTCAACAAATGAATATCAAGTAATAGGTTTATGATTTTTATTTACCATAACATTGGAAATGTGAAGCACGTTTGTAACCATCGCGCTCATGCTTTTACAAAAACTTATTTTTTGATTAAAAATTATGCAGATACCCTTGAATCTCCACGTTTAAGACTAACCATTAATGGTGGGCATGAGCCCTAAACCTTTGGGAATTACAAAATGGCGATTTACGTTGCACCGCATAGCAAAGTTGGTCGTGATGGCGGCTCGTTTCAAGAATGTAAAATGAACACCACGACTCACACAGTTGTCGAAAGGTATGGCCGTTACTGCACTATTCGCGATGATGAATATGCGCCACCAACCAGCGTTGCTGGTCGGCACTGGTTGCAGATCTATCGCACCCCTGACAACACTGAATGATCCGTGTTGCGTAAACTTTTCACAGGGCTGGCATCAGCCCTGATTTACCATAACATCCGTTGCCCGCACCACTGAAACGGGGTTGGCTGCGTTTCCGGTGCCAGACGCGAGAAAGTGGCGACAGACATGACGAAAAAACACCAAAAACGCAGCCGCTGGATATTACACTGATGCATAGTCATGCAGCCAGATGCATGGCGCGTAAAGTCACACTAAAATCAGCGCGAACGCCTTAAAAACCGGCAAATGCCTCTCCAGAAACTCACACAGCTCCATCACCAGGTAAAAACAGTTCAGCAGGGCTTCAATAACGTTGAGAATTTTCATCACTTCCTCCGGGATAAGTCACTACCATTCCGGTAGTCAGCCTATTTAGCAGGAACGCGATGAGCCCTTCTTCGTGCGGGCTGTCACCTCATCTTCGGACCATCGAAACTCTTCTGCTTCTGTCGGAGCGTCAGCTCCAGCTCGTTCTGACGCTGATACTCCAGTACAGCCTTCTCCTCGATGGCATTCAGTTCCCGGACAAGCGGCGCAGCTGCTCGCTTAAACTCAGCACCTGCGTGCTCAAGTCCGACACGCGCTCGTTCAGCATCGCGTTCTCCCGTTGCATAAGACCACACATGCTCCGCCATTCCGCGAAGGCGCTCTCCCATTCGTCCAGCCTTTGCGAGTAGTCCTGCTGTAGCTGCTCTAATGCGCTCAGCAACTGCTTTTCCAGCTCTGTCATTTTCCGCTACTCCTGTTTCAGGCGGATCCATGTCGTCCCGTCGTAAGGGATGGCTTCGGTTTGCATCCCCGGCGGCAGGATAAGAAACCTCCGGCCGTCGCTGCTCTCCTGATAGCGCACTCCCCACGTCCGGGCGGTCATTTTCGCCAGGGTATCTTCCTGCTGACGAAGATGCGTGTAATTGTCGGTTATCTGCTGCCCCTGCCACCACAGAATGCTCCCGCTCGTGCCGATCAGCAGCGCTGACACCATCAGGATGGTGAGCCATGTCCGCCCGGCAGTCCGCAGTACGCTCCGCCGGTTTTTCTCCATCGCCTCGCTCATACTCTGCTCGTGGGCGAGGATGGCGTCGCTGATTCTCCTCGCGCTTGCGCTCAGTTCCGCTCTGACAGACTGCTCGTGCTCGCTGAATGCGGCTTTCAGCATCTCGCCGGTACTCTGCTGCTGCGCTTTCGATTGCTGCTCTAAGTCCTTCGCCAGCGTTAAAAGACTGCTCATAGATGGCTCCCTTCAGTCGGATGTTTCGCCCCCCGTCCGGGTCGGCAATGCTGATACTGCTTTTCGTGGTGCGCACCACCTCAAAACCTGACCGTTCCAGCGCCTCAGTGACGTCCTGACGGTTTTTCAGCTCCCCGGACGAAGCAAGGGTCAGCAGTCCGCGCGTGATGGCTTCTGCGGCCTCCTGCTTCGTTTTCGGCAGTCCGGACGGCGTGACCAGCGCCCGGCGGTTTTCCGGCGCGTTCGGGTCGTGCAGCCCCAGTCTGCCGTTCACGATGGTCTGCCAGGCATCGATGCGCGGCCGGTCGGCGCGGTCGTAGTACGGCTGGAGCCGCCTGCCGGTCAGCAGCTCGGTATTGGGGATCAGAAAGTTCAGCTCCAGACGCCCCTTGTCCGTGTGCTCCACCCACAGGATGCTGTACTGATCTTTATCGAGTCCGGGCATCAGAACCCGCTCGAAGCTGGCCATCAGTTTTTCCCGCTGGCCGGGAGGCAGCTCGGCCTCCGCAAACGACAGAACGCCGGAGGTGTATTTCTTCACGTAAGGCGACGCGTCAATCAGCTCCCGGACTTCTTCCGGCTTCCCCTGCAGGACGCTGGCACCTTCACGCTGCCGGTCTTTACCCAGCAGATAATCCACGGGTCCGGCACCACCGCCGCGGCCGCGCGGATGAAATTTAACGATCATCGTCCATTCCTTTCTCAAGAACGGCGTGCCGCAGCCGCTCAAGGCCGGCATCGATGGCCATCAGCGCCGCCACAATCTGCACCCTGTCATGACCGGTACCGCCGCCGGCGTTAACGCGGCGGGCTATCTGGTTCAGGTTGTTGCCCATGCCGGCAAGCTGGCGCAGCAGCGCCGGCGAGATCGAGGGGAGCTTTCCGGTACGCGCAGGCTTTTCGTCCAGGCAGGTCTGCCGCATCCATGCCGCCAGCTGCCTGCCGTCACAGCGCTCGAGCAGCCGCCGGTGCTCGTCCTCCGTCACCCACATGGTGAGCATCTTGTTCCGTTTCTCTGACAAAGCGGTCTCCTGATAACGCCGGGACGGGCGGGAAAACCTTTCCCGGTCGGCGCGGGGTTGGACAAGCCGCAGGCGCGTCAGGCTTTTGGCGGGTTTCGGGGCGCAGCCCTGAACCAGTCACGTAGCGCTAGCGGAGTGTATACTGGCTTACTATGTTTGCACGGATGCGGAGGTCAGTGAAGTGCTTCATGTGGCAGGAGAAAAATGCAGCAGCGGAGCGTAAGCAGAATATATGAGACAGGATATATTCCGCTTCCTCGCTCACTGACTCGCTGCGCTCGGTCGTTCGGCTGCGGCGAGCGGTGCGGGCTTACGAATGGGACAGACATTTCCTGGTTGATACTAGGAAAGAGATCAACAGGGAAACGATAAGGCCGCGCCAAAGCCGTTTTTCCATAGGCTCCGCCCCCCTGACAAGCATCACGAAATCTGACGCTCAAATCAGTGGCGGCGAAACCCGACAGGACTATAAAGATCCCAGGCGTTTCCCCCTGGTAGCTCCCTCGTGCGCTCTCCTGTTCCTGCCTTTCGGTTTACCGGTGTCATTCCGCTGTTATGGCCGCGTTTATCTCATTCCACGCCTGACACTCAGTTCCGGGTAGGCAGTTCGCTCCAAGCTGGACTGTATGCACGAACCCCCCGTTCAGTCCGACTGCTGCGCCTTATCCGGTAACTATCGACTTGAGTCCAAGCCGGAAAGACACGACAAAGCGCCACTGGCAGCAGCCATTGGTAACTGTTCAAGGTGGATTTAGATATTGAGAGTCTTGAAGTGTTGGTCTGACTACGGCTACACTGAAAGGACAGTATTTGGTATCTGAGCTCCACCAAGCCAGTTACCCGGTTAAGCAGTTCCCCAACTGACCTAACCTTCGAAAAACCGCCTCCCCAGGCGGTTTTTTCGTTTAACCCCGGTAAGATACGCCTTAGACTTCTAACTCGTCAAGCAGGCCAAAAGCCAATGGATGCAGGAACAATATATGAGCAAGTATCTGATTACCTTTGACCTTGATACGACAAAGTTAAAGGTTTTGTATCACGGCAATAACTATACGA
>NZ_CP195080.1:0-85649 GCF_056673305.1 Enterobacter sp. MG-EB028 | reverse complement strand
GGCGGCCTGTTCTTATGGCGGCCGGGTGTTGTTTTCTATGGTGCATGCGTTATAATCCTTCACAGGCAACGCGCCTGCTTTTGGACCCCCTGATACCTGCTTCTTCCGCCAAGTTGATGACAGTTATCGGGGGGTTTGTGCATTCAGGCTCCGGGAAATCCCGTTACCTGCTCCTGAACGTTTTGACGGACACGTCCTGTCCCTGTTTGTTTCCGGAAGTCCGCATTTCTTCCGTAAAACCATCTTCTGCCACCCGTCTGCCTCACCACAAAGCAGTCAAACCGTCAGTTTGAGTTAGGTCACAAAAGTAAGCTGAATCAACAATCTGTCCCACCACAAGACGATCGCTGACGATCCGAATACTACCTTCTCGTCAGTAATTTTTCCAGATGTTAGACCAGATTACTACCCATCGGCGCGTGCTGATTGGGGGCCGCTTGGAAAACGGAAATTATCCCACGCTAAGACTATATTTTGTACAGCAGTGGAGAAGGATGAGAGACCAGCAGTTCATTAACAGGGACTCCTTTTTGCTTAAGCGGCCCAATGGTTCTTTCTATATAAACCGTATTCCAGAGTGTTGTCGCCGCCGTATGTAGTGTCAGCCCGGTGGCGCGGTAACTCTGATCCTCCCGCCCCAGATCCCTGATTTCACTCAGCCGGTGCATAAAGGATACTCGCGCAAGGGCATTACGGGCCTCACCCTTATTCAGCCCCGCCTGTATGCATCGGTCTAAGCCTTTATCGCGAAATCAGTCCAGCATAAACAGCGTCCGATCTCTGCAGAAAATCGCCCTCAGCGCTACGAGTTTGAATGCATTTACTCTGTTTATAGGTAACATTCGCTCCACGATATAATGATATCGGCAACGTATTCAGCATCCTGAGCATGTGTCAGAAGGTGATCAGCCTTACCCAGGGAAATGAAACTCTTGGGATGCTTAGCTGCTTTGAATATTTTCTCAGCCTGCTCAATTAACACGGTATCATCTTCAGTCGCATGAAAAATCAGCAGAGGCTTGTTCATGGCGAACACCTTATGAGCGATTTTGTGTTCCTGAATATTGTCCAGCATCTGTTTCTTTAACGTAAATACCCGCCCGGCCAGCTCAACGGGATAGGCTCCATGCTGGTTAATGTTTTCAACATCATCCTTAAAAAGACGTTTTACGTGTGTCAGTTCTCCGGGTGATCCTATGGTGACAACGGCCTTTGCCTCAGGAACTTCGCCGGCGATAGACAGGATGGCCGATCCCCCCAGGCTATGACCGATGAGCAAAGAAGGCGCTTCGTACTGTCGGCGGAGATAATCTACCGCGCAAAGCAGGTCCGAAATATTGGATGAGAAGTTGGTGTTGGAAAAATCCCCTTCGCTGTTTCCCAGACCAGTAAAATCAAACCGGAGAACGGCGATAGCATTCTCCGTCAGTTTCCGCGCAATACGCGCCGCGCCTTTGAGGTCTTTGCCACACGTAAAACAATGAGCTAACAGCGCAAACGCTTTAGGATTTTCAGGAAGTTCAAGCAATCCGGCCAGTTCTTCACCCGCCGCATTTTTGAACGTAAATTTTAGTTTTTTCATAGGATATTCCCGGCCTTAAACTGATGTTATCTGTTTGAACGCAGGAGAAAAATAATCTCCTGCTCTGCATCTGGCATAACGCCCCCTGGGGATGTGAAACAGCATTCATTGCGAATGCCTGTTCTCACCTTCCAGTTTGAAAGCTGATTTTTGCTTCCTGTTCGGTGATCACTTAGGCTATGCTACCAACTAGATGGTAGTTTACAAGACTTTTGTGAGGACTTCTCGAATGGTCAGGTGCGCGCTCATTCTTAAAATATCACTGGCAATGCTGGCATTTGCGGCAAACTCCATTCTGTGTCGTCTGGCCCTGCAGGGAGGCCACATTGATCCCCTTTCATTCAGCAGCCTCAGGCTGGCCAGTGGTGCATTCGTCCTGTCCCCCTTCCTGTTTTATCATGCCAGGATCACATTATCGCTGTGGCGTCCGCTGAGCGGATTTTACCTCATGGTGTATGCGGTGCTGTTCTCTGTCGCCTATATCCATCTCGATACCGGGGCGGGTGCGCTGTTACTTTTTGGAGCCGTACAGTTTGCGATGGTGATCCACGGATTATTTAAAGGAGAATCACTCTCCGCTATGCGGGCTTGTGGTTTAGTTCTGGCTCTGACGGGAATTGCTGCCCTGCTGTTACCCGGGGCGAAGGCACCGCCGCTTTACAGTGCACTTATGATGATCGTTGCCGGATTAGCCTGGGCCGCCTATTCCGTCAGGGGGAGGGCGGGCCAGGCTGCCGGGGCTTCAACGGCGGCTAATTTTGTTCTCGCAGCGCCGATGGCTCTCGCGCTTTCGTTGCTGTTTATGAAGCAGGGTCACTCTGATGCTGCAGGCATTGCTTTGTCATTGCTGTCCGGTGCCGTCGCCTCAGCCGGCGCCTATGTATTGTGGTATACCCTTTTACCCTCCCTCGGCTCTATTACCGCCAGTACCCTTCAGCTCAGCGTTCCCTGCCTGGCAATGCTAGGGGGTGTGGTATTCCTGGGTGAATCACTGACGGTCAGAACGATATTTTCTGCCCTGGCGGTGCTGGCGGGCATCGTGATGGTGACACGCGAGAAATCCCCCCGTCAGCCGATGGCAAAGGCGAGAAAACCTCAATAACGCAATTAATTCATGCAGTTGTAATGATTCTCTTATGTTAATCACACGAGCCAGTTTTCCCGCTCCGGCATCAGACTGACAGGAATACTGAGGTCGACGTTTCAGACTACACCTAAGGCAGGTTTATGAAATGAAATATGATTTTGATGAGTACGTAAGCAGAGAGAAAACAGACAGTCTGACCGTGGACGGCTGGCGGGAATACCTGTTTTCGGGACAGTCCGAATTTGCAATGCGGTATCCGGCAGAAGGATTAATCAACCTGTGGGTTGCTGACATGGCTTTTGCCACACCAGCGCCGATTCTTCAGGCCATCAGAGACCGTCTGGATAGAAAAATACTCGGCTACACTAAAATCTACGACGAAGAATACTATGAAATCTTTGGCAACTGGTGTGAGCGACAATATGGTCACCGTTTTAAAACGCAAGACATTGTGCTGTCTCCGGGCATTATTCCCGCGCTGAACCGTCTCGTCCCGCTTCTGACCGACAAGGATGACAGTATTCTTATTATGACGCCTTCATATGGCCCGTTTAAAAAGGCGGGTGAATACAGTCAGCGTCGCGTGGTGTACTCGGCGTTAAAAAAATCAGCAGGTGGCTGGGAACCTGACTGGGAAGACTTTGCACGCAAAGCCAGTCAGGCCGATTTACGTGTGAAAATTCTTTTCCTGTGTAATCCGCATAACCCGACCGGACGAGTCTGGCGGCCTGATGAACTTAAGCGGATTATTGAAATTTGCCTGGCCAATGACATCTGGGTGATATCTGACGAAATTCACTGCGACCTGTCCCGAAGCGGTATCGGTCATACACCGGCCGCCTCTCTTTTCCCTGATTCCACACGCATTATTACCTGCATGTCCTCGAGTAAAACATTCAATCTGGCCGGGAATTTGTTGGCAAATATCATTATTCCGGATCCCGGTGTCAGAAGCGACTGGCGTCTCAGACACGACGAATTCATCTCTCCGCTGAGCCTGGCAGCAAACAAAGCGGCGTGGAGTGAATGTGATGACTGGCTTGTCCATCTGAGGGAATATATTGACGGAAATTTCCAGTACCTGCACGACTATCTCAAAAGCTATTTACCCGAAACCAGGTTCTCGATCCCCGAAGGGACATATCTGGCCTGGATAGATATTAGCCACTACCTGCCCGACACCGCGGGTGAGGATCTATCGCTGTATTTTGCCCGGGAGTCAGGGGTGCTTCTTGAAGGGGGCTTGCTGTTTGTCGACAATGGGGACGGATATATCCGGTTAAATCTGGCCTGCCCACGGACTATGCTGACAGCAGGGATGAGAAGAATTTCACAGGTACTGCGGACACCGGTCCCTAACAGGGTATAACCCCTTTCTCTCTGGCCGTTTGTCCTGTCAGGATGTCTTCAGAACCCGGCATAACACCCTGTGCCGGGAACAAAAAAGGCACGGATGAACAGGTTGTGAATATCCTGAGTGAAGCCTGCTGATGACATTTCTGGCGACAAAAAAATGCCGCCCTTAAGGGGCGGCTCATGCCAGCGTCACGGGGTTATCGTCTGACCGCCATGATGCCCGCATCGACATCCCATATAGCGCCCGTCACCCATGATGTTTTGTCAGATAGCAGGAAGAGAATAGTGTTTGCCACATCTTCGGCAGTTCCGACGCGTCCCAGCGGGTGGAAATCGTTCAACGACTTCATAGCATCCGCGATATCCGCTTTGTCCATGAAGCCTTCGTATATAGGCGTATGAACAATCCCCGGAGACACCGCGTTGACACGAATACCCGCGCTGGCCAGCTCAATCGCCAGATTACGCGTCAGGGCATGCAGACCCGCTTTTGCCATTGAATAGGCAGAGGACGGCGAGTCACCCAGTGCTGCCTGTGCGCCAATCGAACCGACGTTGACGATAGACCCTTCGAGCTTCGCGGCGAGCATGTTCTTCACGACATCCTGCGTAATAAAGAACGTGGCGCGGTTCAGCGAAAGATACATGTCATAATCGGCAAAGCTGTGCTCGGTAAATCCTTTCGGTATGAAGATCCCGGCGGCATTCACCATCAGGCTGATATCGCGATGACGGGCATTAATTTCCCGACGGATAGTTTCCATACCTTCTTCGGTCATCAGGTTCGCCGCGATGACCGCCACCGGTCCCAGAGGACTGAGTTCTTTTTGCACCGCTTCGGCTTTGTCTTTTTTATTCCCGGTCAGCACGACACTGCCGCCCGCTTCCAGTACCATGCGTGCCACGGCCAGACCCATGCCGCTGGTACCGCCGACGACGAGCAGTTTTTTACCTTTGAAAAAAGTGTTCATTTTCAGACTCCATTACTGGTGGGTAAGACGTTGCCGGCAGCGTGAAACTGCCGGCGGTTGACGGATTAAATGCTGCAGCCATCCGTTCCGCAGGTCTGACCCGCAGTGGCTGAAAATTCGGTTTGCTGTTCATCCCATACCTGACGCAGGGCATTCAAAAAGTTATCTGCTGCCTGAGCCCCGCTGATGGCATATTTTTCGTTCATCACAAAAACCGGAACGCCGCTGAGGCCAATAGACTGTGCGTGCGCTTCATCGTCGGAAACGGTGGCGCGAAAATCGTCATTTTCCAGGGCGGCTTCAGCGTCAGCTTTCGGCATACCGGCTTCTACGGCCATTGCAACGAGCTGCTGACGGTCAAAGAGAGAGCGACCTTCGGTAATACTGCCGTGATAAAAACGTTCTTCCACCGCGTCCGCAATTCCGGCCTTACGCGCGGCAACCAGCAGGGTGTGTGCATCTTCTGTATCACCAAACATCATGCCGTCGAAGTTGTAGATCAGACCTTCAGATTTACCGGCGGTGCCCACCTGATTCATCATCAGCTCCGCTGAATGCTGACTGCCCAGTTTTTTAACGATGGCATCCTTAAAAGGCATAGCGGGAGTACCACCGGCCAGACGGTAGCTGTGATGGCGGATCACCACCTGATCGCGAAATTCAAAGCGATTCAGACCCTGTTCAAATCTTTTCTTAGCAATCCAGCACCACGGGCAGACCAAATCTGACCAGATATCGATGGTGAGGGTGGGTTTCAGCGTTTGCATAATGATTCCTCAAAGACCTTGGGCGGTCGGGTCTCGCTTATCAGAGAACCGCGACCGTATAGGATTTATTGCGCCTGCCAGACCGGGTAATCGGTATAGCCTTTTTCCGGGGAACCACTGACGCCGTAGTAGGTGGCGCGGTCGCTTTCTGCCAGTGGCCAGCCGTTTTGCATTCTTTCAACCAGATCCGGGTTAGCGATGTAGGGCACACCAAATGCCACCAGATCCAGCTCATCATCTTCCAGAGCCTGCTCTGCGATATCACGGGTAAAACCGCCGGCAGCGATGATGGTGCCTTTAAACGTATTGCGGAAATGACGGCGGAATCCTTCCGGGAGTGGTGCTTTGGTGTACACCGGCTGATAGTAAAGGTGTACGTAGGCCAGTTCCCGCTGACCGAGCGCGTCGGTGATCGCCGACCAGGTTTGCTCTTCACCTTCATACGGCGCGAGGTCATAAATGCGGCCGAACGGTGACAGGCGCACGGCGACGTGGCTGTTACCCACGGCTTCCGCCACGGCGTCAATGGTCTCCAGCAGGAAACGCTGACGATTTTCCACCGAGCCGCCGTATTCGTCGGTGCGGGTGTTCAGTTCGCTACTGAGGAACTGGTCAAAGATGAATCCGTTTGCAGCCATGATTTCCACGCCGTCAAAACCGGCTTCCATCGCCAGGCGTGCGGAGTGCACGAAGTCTGCAGTGATGCGTTTCACTTCATGCGTTTCCAGCGCACGTGGCTGGCTTGGTACAACCGGGCCCGGCTCTCCGGATTCGGTCAGCGCAAAAACGGTGGTATTGACCGCCTGAACGGTGCCCGCTGAAACCGGCGCTATGTGGCCTGGCTGAAGAGAGACGTGAGACATACGGCCGACGTGCCAGAGCTGCGCGAAAATACGGCCACCTTTGGCGTGAACCGCTTGTGTCACCTTACGCCAGCCCTGGACGTGTTCGTCGTTGTAGATACCAGGGGTATAGAGGTAACCCCGACCTTCTTCTGAAACCGGCATCCCTTCGGTGATGAGCAGGCCAGCAGAAGCACGCTGTGCATAGTACAAAGCCACGACCTCATCCGGCACGTCATTCATGGTGCGGGTGCGGGTCATCGGTGCCATGACTACACGGTTTTTTAACGCCAGGCCAGACAGATTGTAGGGGGTGAAAAGCTTACTCATCGTATACCTCACAGAAACAAAAAGGAGTATCCCGGCAGGGATTTGCACAACCCGGAAGTATCACCGACCGGACGTCGCGCACAGGAGTTGCATAAACATCTGATGGGTGGCAATATACCAACCATCTAGTTGGTTGGTCAATGGGTGTGTCGTACTTTTTTGTCATAACGCGGCCATTTCTGAATTGTCACTCACTTTGCGAGGTCATCACCATGCGTACATTAACATCCTATAACGAAGATAATTTCCGCCAGATAGAACAGTACAAAGGGATATCGGTGGTACGTTTCTCTGCACCCTGGTGTCCGCCCTGTCAGGCCAGCGAAGAGATGTTCCGTCAGTTTGCAGACCGGCTCGATGGAGATATTAAGGTAGGGAAAGTCAATGTAGATCAGGCGCCGGTGCTGACAACCAAATACGAGATCTGGGGGCTGCCGTCTGTGCTGATATTTCATGAAGGGCAATTAGTTAAACGCATACCGGGTGTAAAACCTGCATCGGTATATGCTCAGGCGATTGCGGACATAAAAAAAGGGCAGTAATGCCCTTTTAACGTGGAATTTATTAATGCTTAACCGCGTGCCTGACCGACGGCATCCAGAGTGCGGGCTGAATAAATGACCGCCGCGCCAGCGTTGAGGTTAATCGCCACGCCCAGCGCTTCAGCAATTTCAGCGTCGGTTGCACCGGCTTTCACAGCGGCGTCGGCGTGAAAAGCAATACAGCCGTCGCAGCGCGTTGTGACAGCGCACGCCAGGGCAATGAGTTCACGCACTTTTGCGCCCAAAAGGTCAGTTTTGTTACCCGCGTTGCCTAAGGCAACCACGCCTTTCATGGTCTCGGGGGTCAGTTTGCCCAACTCACCTAAACGTTGCATTAACTCTGAGCGATAGTTGTTCCAGTCCAGCATAGTGTCATTCTCCAGAATGAGGGGTATTAAGAAGCAGTTTTATATACTTAAGGCTGTTCGTGAAGACTTCGGGTCTGGCTGTTGCGTGCGCCACTACGCTTGAGCCTTCACAGACATTAATGATCATCAAAGCAATATCTGATGGTTCGGCATGGGATGAAAACTCACCTGACTCCATGCCCGCCCTGACGACGTTTGTGAGCCACTCGATTTGCATATCGAAATAAAGTGATGTCTGTACAGTAATTGCCTGAGGCAGATTGGCGGTCTCCGCTGACAACGCACAACACAGTGGCAGTAGTGAAGCTTTATGGCTTTGCGCGAAGATATCGATGTAGGCCGCAATTCTTTTCTCCGCGCTTTTCTCAGTCGCCTCTATCTGCTCAAATACGCGTTGTGTATCGGAGAACGCCTGTATTACCACCTGCTCACCCAGAATATCTTTGGTCGGGAAATGGTGATGAATACTGGCCTTGGTGATACCCACTATTTTTGATAAATCAGCATAGCTGAATGCTGAATACCCTTTTTCGCGCATCAGGTGTTCTGCTTCGCTGAGCAGCCGTTCCCGTGTCATGGTTGTCATAATTACTCCATATAATCTACTAGTTGATAGATTATATTGTTGCTATTTTTCCGTAGCAAGTTGTATCACTGACTCAGTATCGTGCAGAGCAGAACGTCACTGCCATCCTGCATTCTGAATGGCAGCATTACATCTCTGACATCACGCCAGGCGTGTAATCATTTCAACCGGATTAGCCAGAGTATCGTGGATTGGCGAATTCTTTTGCATTTCGCTGACCAGCGCTTCTAACTCCTCGCGACTGGCGGTCTTGCTCGTAAGGTGAACATCGACGCGAATAGATTTCGCACCTTTACGCACGTTGCTGTCCAGCCCAAGGAAGCCGTTGAGGTTGATATCGAAATTAAGATCCAGCTCGATACCGTCCAGGTCGATCCCTTTTTCAGCAGCCATCATGGTGAGGGTGGCGGTATAACAGCCAGCCAGCGCCTGCATGATGTATTCAGTCGGGCTCATGCCGGTATCGGTGCCGAGTAAACCTGCGGGTTCATCACCGATATTAGAAAATTTCCCCACACGGCTGGTATCGATAACGCCGTTCTGGATTGTGGCGCCGGTCTCAGTGCGAACGGTTAATCCGCCGCTGGAACGGGCTTTCATCTGGAAAGTCAGGTTACCCAGGCCAGGCTGGCTGCGAACTGCTTCACGGGTATTGTGGATCGCAGCTGCGTCTGCAGAAGGTTTAACGGTAGTTGACATAATGGCTCCTGTAATTTCTTGATAAAAGGTATAGCTGGTGTAATCAGTACCAACCATCTAGTTGGTAGATTAGTATCGCGAACCTCTTTTGTCTACTCTTTTATAAAAAATAGGGGGAAAAGAACCCAGCAGGCTGTTTTATTTCATAATAACCATTTGATTTTTTTATAATCTTCCCAGCCGCTCACTCTTGCAGCAATCCAGCCTTTACCCGAAGGATAGTCTGGCGGGTGGTATTAAATTCCCGGGCAATAGCACTGATACTGATGCCAGCATTTAGGCGCTCTGTCACTGTTTGCTTTTGTTCCTCGCTCAGGATGGGAGGGCGACCGAAGCGTTTTCCAGCCGCTTTTGCCCTCGCAATACCTGAATGCGTTCGCTCAAGCAGCAAATCCCGCTCAAACTCCGCTACAGCAGAAATTACCTGCATAGCCATTTTTCCGGCCGGACTGGTCAAGTCAACGCCTCCGAGTGCGAGACAATGAACGCGAATATCTAAAGCCGCCAGTTGCTCTACTGTTTTTCGGATATCCATCGCATTACGACCCAGACGGTCAAGTTTGGTGACAATAAGTACATCCCCATTTTCCATGCGATCTAGCAACCGGATAAATCCGGGGCGTTCGCTGGCAGCAACCGAGCCACTGATATGCTCCTCAATAAGTCGTTGGGATCTGATGGCAAAACCCGCCGCTTCAATTTCACGACGCTGGTTTTCTGTGGTCTGTTCCAGAGTTGAGACCCTGCAGTAGGCAAAAACACGTGACATGGGAAACTTTCCGTACGAAATGGATGTCCGAATTATAACGTGTGTCCGAAATTAATTTCACTAAGTTTCGGACATGTGTTGTAAGTGATGTACGAAACCGACCGGTTTCGGTCAAAGCGAACAAATAACAGATGAAAACTATACGCGAGGGAAGCATTTATGCCACGGCGACAGATACTGAGCAGTGAAGAGCAGGAACGCTTACTGGTTATACCAGATGATGAAATTATTCTGACCCGAATGTGCTTTCTGAACGAACCGGATATTGCGCTCATTAATAAGCACCGACGGCCAGCGAATCGCCTGGGCTTTGCTGTATTACTCTGTTATCTGCGTGGACCTGGATTTATTCCGGACAAAAGCAGTGCTCCTCACAATGGCGTTGTATCCAGGGTTGCTTCCCGACTGAAACTTCAGCCTGATTTATGGCCGGAATATGCATCCAGAGAGCAAACCCGCTGGGAACATCTGACCGAACTTTATCGCTACCTGGAACTATCCCCGTTCAGCCGGTCAATGCAAAAAGACTGTATCCGCCATCTGCACCCCTATGCCATGCGAACTGACAAAGGATTTATGCTGGCGGAAGAAATGCTCAGCTGGCTACATAACAATAATGTTATTTTCCCTTCTGTTGAAGTGATCGAACGGACGCTTGCCGAAGTCGTCACGCTCGCTAACAGATCGGTATTTTCGACACTTACCGCGCAACTGGAAAAGCAGCATAAATCAGCACTCGACAACCTGCTCATATCAGAGGGTGAACAACCTTCCCGCCTGGCATGGCTGCTACAGCCTCCGGGTAAAATAAACGGTAAAAATGTGCTGCAACATATCGACCGGCTTAATTCCATCGCTGCGCTGGGGTTGCCTGATGGTATTGCGCTTTCCGTTCACCAGAACAGGTTGCTTAAACTGGCGCGTGAGGGCCGGAAAATGAGCAGCAGGGACCTGGCAAAATTCACCGATGTCAGACGTTACGCTACGCTGGTTTGTATAATAACAGAGGCCAGGGCCACCCTGACTGACGAAGTGATTGATCTGCACGAGCGTATCCTGGGTAGTCTGTTCAGCAGGGCAAAACGCACGCAGGCCGAACGGCTCCAGCAAACGGGAAAGCTTATTCAGAGCAAGCTGAAGCAGTACGTTACCGTCGGGCAGGCGTTACTTAACGCCAGAGAATCCGGCGAAGATCCCTGGACTGCAATAGAAGATGTCCTTCCCTGGCAGGAATTCATCAACAGCGTGGAAGAAACGCGGTTTCTTTCCCGTAAGGGCAATTTCGACGCGCTTCACCTGATCACAGAAAAATACAGTACGCTGCGTAAATATGCCCCGCGTATGCTGGCAGCATTGCAGTTCATGGCGACACCTGCGGCGCAGGCGCTCAGCGATGCGCTGGACACCATAACGGAAATGTACCGTAAACAACTTCGTAAAGTGCCGCCATCAGCGCCAACAGGGTTTATCCCTGAAAGCTGGCGAAAACTGGTGCTCACACCTTCAGGCATCGACCGCAAGTACTACGAGTTTTGCGTACTGAATGAACTCAAGGATGCATTACGTTCCGGTGATATCTGGGTAAAAGGATCGCGCCGCTACAAAAATTTTGATGATTATCTCATCCCAACTGCTGAGTTTGAGAAATCCCGACATAATGACCTGTTACAGTTGGCCGTTCCGACCGATAGCCAGGCATACCTTCAGGCCCGTATGACTCTTCTTGTATCGCGGCTGGAAGAAGTTAACGCGATGGCGCTTGCCGGTGATTTGCCCGATGTTGATATCTCAGATAAAGGCGTAAAAATCACTCCACTGGAGAACAGCGTTCCTTCAGGTGTTTCGCCCTTTGCAGATTTGGTCTATGGCATGCTCCCCCATCCGAAAATTACGGAGATACTGGAAGAAGTTGATAGCTGGACGGGATTTACGCGTCACTTCGCGCACCTCAAAAATAATAACGTCAGACCAAAAGACGGAAGACTGTTGCTGACCACCATTCTGGCTGACGGCATCAACCTTGGGCTGACAAAAATGGCGGAATCCTGCCCTGGGGCCACAAGATCGTCACTCGAAGGTATTCAGGCATGGTACATCAGAGATGAAACTTATTCAGCGGCACTGGCCGAGCTGGTCAACGCTCAGAAAGCGCGGCCTCTGGCCGCATTCTGGGGCGACGGGACAACATCGTCGTCAGACGGGCAGAACTTTCGGGTAGGCAGTCACGGACGTTATGCCGGTCAGGTCAATCTTAAATATGGTCAGGAGCCGGGCGTGCAGATTTATACGCATATCTCAGACCAATACAGCCCGTTCTACGCCAAAGTGATCAGCCGGGTGCGCGACTCAACCCACGTGCTTGATGGCCTGCTGTACCATGAAAGCGATCTGGAAATTACCGAGCATTACACCGATACCGCAGGCTTCACTGAACATGTTTTCGCCCTGATGCACCTGCTGGGATTCGCTTTTGCGCCAAGGATCCGTGATCTTCATGACAAGCGGCTGTTTATTCATGGAAAGGCCGAGCGCTATCCGGGGCTTCAGTCTGTCATATCAACAACCTGCCTGAATATCAAAGACATTGAGTTGCACTGGGATGAGGTATTGCGCCTGGCAACCTCGATTAAGCAGGGGACAGTCACCGCATCACTGATGATGAAAAAGTTAGCCAGTTACCCAAAACAGAATGGACTTGCCAAAGCGCTGAGAGAGATTGGCCGCATCGAACGGACACTATTTATGCTGGACTGGTTCCGTGATCCCGGTCTGCGCCGACGCGTGCAGGCGGGGCTGAATAAGGGTGAGGCCCGTAATGCCCTTGCGCGAGCGGTCTTTTTGCACCGTCTGGGTGAAATACGGGATCGTGGGCTGGAGAATCAGAGTTATCGCGCCAGCGGGCTGACATTACTGACAGCGGCGATCACGTTGTGGAACACGGTATATATAGAAAGAGCTATTGAGTCACTAAAACGAAAGGGTATCCCGATAAATGAGCAACTGGTCTCTCATCTTTCTCCCCTTGGCTGGGAACATATCAATCTGAGTGGAGATTACGTCTGGCGTAATAATCTTAAGCTGGGATCCGGAAAATACCGCTCATTACGTACAGTCGATACCGCTTTGTACAAAAAAAAGTCTTAGCGTGGGATAATTTCCGTTTTCCAAGCGGACCCCTGATTGTTCCTAAGAGATTTTTACCGACAGCGCTCGCTGTAATGTCAGGGAATTATGTGTAATCCGGGAAGCCTGCAGTGAGAGAAAGTGTGTATAGCGTTTGCTATACATTATTCCTGTGTTATGCTCGTAAAGCAATTGCTATACAAGGGGGGCACTAATGAAATCAGATGTTCAACTCAATCTCAGAGCCAAAGAATCTCAAAGAGCACTCATCGATGCTGCTGCAGAGATACTTCATAAATCACGAACGGATTTCATTCTGGAAATGGCATGCCGGGCTGCGGAGAATGTGATCCTCGATCGTCGTGTATTTAATTTTAACGATGAGCAGTATGCCGAGTTTATCGATATGCTCGATGCGCCAGTTGCGGATGACGCTGCCATCAATAAACTCCTGGCAAGGAAACCTCAGTGGGACGTGTAACAGCACCGGAACCATTATCCAGCTCACATCAACTGGCTGAGTTCGTAAGCGGGGAGGCCGTTCTCGATGACTGGCTTAAACAGCGAGGGTTAAAAAATCAGGCCCTTGGTGCTGCCAGGACGTTCGTTGTATGTAAAACAGGCACCAAACATGTTGCCGGTTTTTACTCCCTGGCAACCGGCAGCGTTAACCATGTTGAAGCGACGGGAAGTCTCAGGCGCAATATGCCAGATCCAATCCCGGTTATCATACTTGCTCGCCTGGCTGTCGATGTCTCACTTCGTGGACAAGGGCTGGGTGCTGATTTACTGCACGATGCAGTATTGCGCTGTTATCGTGTGGCTGAAAATATAGGCGTTCGTGCAATTATGGTTCATGCGCTGACAGAAAAAGCCAAAGGGTTTTATCTTCATCATGGTTTTAAGGCATCGCAAACTCATGAACGGACTCTGTTTCTCAAGCTTCCGCAATAAATTCATTGGCAAGAAAGGGATGTGGCTGACGATAAATAATTGATATTAAATGATATATTAATGATATTTAACATAATCTTTGTTATGCGTACTTATAGTGGTAGTGGCTAAGTTAAGATGGCATTACATTAAGGGAATCTAATGACGGCACATGCAGCGGATTTTTTCACCTTGGATAAAGTTAACCGACTTAAAATTGTAGACCGGCTTCTGGTCACTCAGATGGTTGCAGAGCGTCTGGGAATATCCGATCGCCAGTACCAACGTCTTCTGTCGCGTTACTGTGAATCTGGCCCACTGGGTATGATGACATGGATCAAATGGCAGACATAATCACGCCCTTCATAGAACTGAACCTCCAGAGCTTAATTCTTGGGGATCAACTGAGCACCAACCAGAAGTCCGCTGTACACACCACGATGCATTTTCTTCTTCATTTCGGTTGAACATTAACCATTATGGCAAGCTAAATTTTTATTATTTAATTTTAATTAGGATGATAAAACATGCTCAAATCAAAAGTCAGCATTCCTGACTTAATTTGAAAACACTGGTTGTTTGTATATTGAAAAAAGGAAAAGCGGCCACATCTAATAGATATGTTTCTTTCGGTGCGGGGTTAAGTAATGTCTGATTTGAATGCAGCCAAAAACTATGGCGTGCGGATACTGAGCCTGAACGGTGGTGGGGCCAGGGGGATGTTTACAATCAGTGTGCTTGCTGAGATTGAGAGGATACTTTCCCTCAGGTACCCTGACCGTGAAATCAAAATTGGAGAATTCTTTGATCTCATCACGGGAACATCAATAGGCGGGATACTGGCGCTAGGCCTAGCAACAGGTAAAAGTGCTCGCGAATTGGAACGTGTTTTCTTTGAAAAAGCGAATGACATTTTTCCAGCAAGATGGGGATTTGCCAATCTCCTTAAGTCACTTGTTGCACCTATTTACAGTAGCGCCCCTCTCCGTGAAACCGTTGAAACGATGATTGGCGGTGGAACCACCTTTAATGACCTGACCCGAAGAGTAATAATCCCAGCAGTAAATCTTTCGACAGGAAAACCTCAGTTTTTCAAGACACCTCACAACCCTGATTTTACGCGCGATGGCGAGCTTAAACTGATTGATGCCGCGCTTGCAACCTCGGCAGCACCAACATACTTTGCCCCACACTATTGTGAAGATCTCCGCACTTATTTTGCTGATGGAGGTTTAGTCGCTAACAACCCCAGCTATATCGGTTTGCTGGAAGTGTTCAGGGACATGAAGTCTGATTTTCCTGATGTTATTCATAAAGACATACACATACTCAACATCGGTACAGTCGGTGAAGAGTACTCACTTAGTCCGAAACTATTAAGCAAAAGATGGTGGAATGGATACTGCCGTCTGTGGGGAACAGGTAAACGACTGGTCCTTACAACCATGACGGCTAATCAACACCTGCATAAAAGTATGCTCCTGCGCGAGCTTACATTCCGTGATGCGTTCGATAACTACACCTACCTGGATGAAGTTATTCCCAATGAAGCAGCCAGCGATATCACTCTGGATAATGCCACGAAGAGTTCGATAGAAAATCTGAGCGCTAGGGGGAGGCAACTCGCTAATGTGCAGTTCGCTCAAAACCAAAAACTTAAGAACTTTTTCACTACACCTGCAAAACCCTTTAAGCGCAAAATCGCGCAGGAGGTATTCTGATGCATTGGGATTTTAACAATTACTATAGCCACAGTATGGACGGCTTAATCAGTAAGCTCAAACTGGGCAAGGCTGAATCTGATAAACTTATAGCGCTTCGCCAGAAGGTCCGAGAGAGAACAAGAGACGTATTCAAGGAAGCCAGAGAAATCGCTACTGATGTAAGAAGGCAAGCACTGACACTTGAGAATGTCAGATTGAAACTTGAGGAAACGAATGTTCGTTACCTCTCCCCCGCGGACCGTGCCGATCTTGCTCGACTTATTTTTGAAATGGAAGATGAAGCCCGTGATGACTTTATCAAATACCAGCCTCGATTTTCGACACAGGGGAGCTTTCAGTACGATACGTTGAACAGGCCCTTTCATCCAGGGCAGGAAATGGATATCGATGATGGCACCTACATGCCCATGACCGTATTTGAATCGAAACCCAGCATTGGACACACTCTGCTGCTACTGCTCGTGGATACGTCGCTGAAATCGTTAGAAGCGGAGAACGCAGGATGGACATTTGAAGAAAAGAAAAACTGCGGCCGCATCAAAATCCCTAATGAGAAAACACACATCGATGTACCTATGTATGCAATTCCTAAAGAGAAATTCCAGGAAAAGCAAACAGCAGCAGATTCTGCACACCTTATAAAATCTGATTCAATGTTTGAGTCTCTAGCTTTAAACCGGGCTGGACTTGAATCATATGTCGTAGAGTCAGACAAAGTGAATTTAGCAATACGTGAAGGGACCAGGAGATGGTCAATCAGTGACCCTAAAATTGTAGAAGACTGGTTCAATGAGAGTTGCGATCGTATAGGCAGCCACCTTCGGTATATTTGTCGCTTTATGAAAGCCTGGCGAGATGCTCAATGGGATGTTGGAGGCCCATCATCAATCAGCTTGATGGCTGCTGTTGTAAATATCCTCGACAAAGAGGCTCATGATGGTGCCGACCTCACTGGAACCATGAAACTCGTTGCCAGGTTACTGCCTGATGAATTCAATCACGGACTGGAAAGCCCCGACGATACTGACACAAAATTGTTGTTCCCTGCTGAGCGTGATCAAAACGTACACCAGAGAACCATAATTGAAACCATGAGAAGATTACACGGTATTCTGCTTGCTGCTGAGAGTTCAGAGAGCAGAGAGGATGCGTTGCGTAAAATCAATGAAGCATTTGGGAAACGTGTGACTAATGCCTCCTTAATCACATCAATTGCGGCTGCTCCTGCATTTCTAAATTCCCCATCCAAAGAGCCAGCATCCAAGCCTATCAACAAAACAATGGTAAGTGGCTAATGGAGGACGGGCAACTCCATAAAGTGATGACAGGCTGCGGGTATCGTTATATGCGTGCCCGCAATCTCCCTGAGAAATCTATTCTGTACAGCAAGGTGCGCGGGGAAGGATATTACACGAAGGAATACACGACTGACGCAGGTAACTTTAATGTTGCTCTGGTGATTCGCCCAGACCCTTTCACAGAACTACCGATAGCAATTATTATTGAACAACCTGAGCAGTTCCAAAACTGCCTTTTGCCTCACGTCGCCCTGGAAGGGTTTCTCTGCTACGTTGACCAAATGGAAGCCGACTGGGACTCCAACGACCTGGCAGGGACATACAAAGAAATTGATGCGCAGATACACCTCACCCTCATTAATTCGGTATCCGCTGCCACGAAAGGGCTAAACGATAAGAGAGAGCTGGAAGGGGAATTTGCTGCATACTGGCAACCCAGCGAGACGCTCTTTCTTCTGTCAAACGCTAGCCGGGGGACTAGACTTAAAACCAGTCTGGCGAAATCACTTATGTCTGATGGAACCACCAGACAGGAGTACATAACGGTTGAGGAATCCTCATCAGAGGATTCGGAAGCCGTTATTACCAAATGGCTCAAGCAAAGGTATTTCCCCCGGAATTCGTTAAAAGATATTCCCATCAACACACACTACATTTCCGTAAACCCCAGCCGCCTTGCCGGGATGAAATGGCCACCTGCTTCATTCCGGGATTTACTGGAGTGGCTTGAAAAATCAGACCACAATGCCAGAGACAGAGTCATTGAACACATCAAAGCTGAAGGGAAGAAAAGGTATATTTTTCTCTTTGATGTTTTAAATCAGGATATCTTTGCTACCTATGTTGAGTTCAATACACAATCTGTTGATTTCAGGAGGCACAAAAAGTCAGCTAAAAACTCAACTGTCAAACTCGCCACGATGTTAGGTGGCAAAAACGTTTGCACGGAATATCAAAGGCTGGGGGTAACTCGCGCCGATATTACGACGCTCCTCAGCCGAAATGCCCGACGGGAAGGTACAGCAAGTTTGTCTGAAAAGCGCATAGCGTTGATAGGCTGTGGCACAATTGGCGGATATCTGGCTGAATTATTACTCAGGAACGGAGCTGGATGTGGCAAAGGTTTACTACATATGTATGATAGTGATATCTACAAACCCAGTAACTTTGGTCGCCATACCTTATCGTCGCATGATTTTGGATCGTATAAATCCCTTTCACTGGCGACAAGACTCCAAGATTCATTACATCTACAGACTAAGATTATTGGATTTAATAAACAATTCCGTATCAACACAGATGTAATGCAGAAGTACGACATAATTATTGATGCGACAGGACGCCCACCTGTATCAAAACGCATCGCTGCGGTAGTAAGGAACATCCCTCGGGAACAAAGACCATTTATTATTCACGCATTCAATGACGGAAATGGTAGGGCATCAAAAGTCTTTATTGATGATGGCCGAAGCTGTTATGGATGTATGGTTTCTAATCCCGAAAAATACCATGACGGAACCGATTTGCGCTTTATGGCTCTTGATATATCAAGTGAAACAAATAAAAGCTGTGGTAGCACTTACACACTATATGATGCGGCAGTTAGTAACATAACTGCATCTCTTGCTCAGATGGCCGTGTTAAGTACTCTCGAGCCAGAGTTAAAGTGGACTTACAATGAACATGTCCTTGAGGGCGGGCGTTCGTTCAGACCTCAATTTTTGCCACATCAACCTAACTGCTCTGTATGTAATGAACATAAATGAATTGGTATTCATAGATGAATTTGATAATCATGTAGTGGTCATGAGCGAAGTCGTTCGACTGTTTCACTCCTATCGGCAAATGCATTATGTCAGTACTGAGGCCGGAGGAACTATAATCGGGGAACGCCGTGGACAGCACATTGTAGTCACTGATATTTCAGAACCAGGTCAGGGTGACATAAGGACACGGAATCGGTTTGAAAGAAAAGGTGATCATCATCAGCAGAAAGTAGACGAATTGTTTAAACAATCAGATGGCTATCTTGTTTATTTAGGTGAATGGCATACACACCCAGAAGATTTTCCTCAACCATCGTATACAGACATAAAATCATGGCTGGCCGGATTGATAGCAACAGATCCAATGGTCCTGCTTATTGTTGGCAGAAAAAGCAACTGGCTTGGTATAAAACATGGCAATGACATTAGATCATTAAATGAAAAGATAGATAAAAGCTAGAGTCATAAATCTACAGCCATTCTGGAAACGCATGAGCTATTAAAGTAAGATTTAAAAAGTGTATAATTTAATAAATATTTGTCGATAAGCTCAGCAATAATAATTTAATTGGCAAATTACTCACATAGATAATTTCTGATAGATCTTTGATATATCATCCTTCTTTTGATAAAAGACTGAGAAAGTGATTGTGCAACCTTATTTGATTCATGGCTTTATAGTTGAATTCAAGCTAATAAAAATTCTGCGAGAAAACTGTATAGCGTGCTTTCAAAAGCTTTTGGGATTCAAGCACTGACAGGTTTAATGGCAGCAAAGCAGAGTCAATTCCATATGATACATGGATCACATAATTAATAGTTGGTTTGCGAAATTTGTGTTTATGCCTTGATAATGTACATTCGATCCCATATATCTGTATTGAGGATGTCCCTCTGAAACTCAGGAATCAGTATCATGGGTTTAAAACCAGGTCCGAAGCCAATTGCCAAGTCAACAGGAAAGCCGGATCAACGCCGTCGCGATAATAAGGATACTCCCGGTAACACCCCCGGATTGAAACCTAGTAAATCAACCGGCAAATGATAATGAAGGGTATAAGTTTCCTACTTATACCCTTATTCGACTACTGAAGCGGTACGTCCCATCTTTTTACCGCTGTCGCTGAAACAGGTACGCAGTAAGCGGCTTCCTTTTGGAGTTTCAGCCTGACATCTGTATCGAAATCAGTATCCAGTGGATTAAACTTCCAGCTTTCCCTGTAGGATTTTATAATCCCCTCAGGGCAAAGAAAACTGAATTGATTGGTGGTAAATATAGAAACAGCCCGCACCGAGTAATATTCCTCTGCTTTGATTGTTTTTCGATCCCAAACCGAATTAGAAAAAAACTCCTCCGGATACTCGCTCGCTTTTATAATATAGCTGTGGGTGCTGAAATCACTTATACCAGAAAGTTTAATGACGGAATGAGTAAATATAACAGGTAAGACAGTTATTTTTGTGGAAATAAATAACAGTATCATCAGGGAAACTATCAGGGAGGTGCTAATTTTTTTTGGGAATTTATCCTTTGCATCCATTCTGAGGTAAACGAGGCCAGGCAATATTGTCATAAAAAAAACCATATACGACATGAACGCCAGCCCAGCCACGATCCTGAAGCTGACCTTTTCAGTTGATGCGGAAATATTCCTGAATACTATTTCCAGGGGAAACACCTGAAGATGCACCAGCAGGGCAATAAAGAGTGGAATGGCCACATAAATCTGGCATCGCCGCATCCATCTCACCTTCGTGTTTTTAATTGATAAATCGTGCTCAAGATGTTTTCGGTTTATCAGGCAGGAAATAAATATGGTAAGTACACCTATACTTAGTAAAGACAGCCAGCCTGAATTATTTTTTACGAATTGGCTGAAATCGAAAGCATAGTAAGATACGTAGATAAAAGCCATCGGGAACAGTCCTGACAGCATCAGTACGGATAAAAAGTTATTCTGAATTTTATTGTATGTAGGAAGATTATTGATATCCTGAGGAATGATTATAGGCATGAATATGGATATTATAAAAAATATAAACAACAGTATAGATAATGAGAAAACTGCCGCGCAGCAGACCAGAGCGAACAGGCTTTTGATGCTCATCACCTCAAAGAATACATCCAGTCGGTCAAGACGACTGAAATATCCCCAGAGCACAGTCAGCGCGATCCCTGATATGATGCCAGACGGAGTTAATACCGAAATTAACAGCGTCTTCCATTTCTGATTCATTGTTAACCTTCCCTCTTTACTATGGTGGTTAAGCTAAATTAGCAGCGTTACAGCGTACAGGCACCTACCCGAATCTGACCGTCAACAGCTGTCGTGCGGCAATGTCCGAAGAATGGTTTCAGTTTCTTCTACTTATTAAAATGTACGTTTGAAAAAGTAGACTCTCTGCGTTACGCTCTGACGGTATCCATTCCCCCGATTTTTCACTCAGCGCGCCGGTCCCTTTCCGGCCCGGACGGAGCCCGACATGATCCTGATGCCCGACGACGAACCGGAGCTGAGTCTCCCCGTGGAGGTCATTTCGCCCGGTGAGGAATTCCTGCCGGCGCTGTCCGTTGAGAACGCTCCGGTCAGTCCCGCCCGGGCCTACCTGCTGTCCCTCAATTCCCCCCGCAGCCGGCAGACCATGGCCTCGTTCCTCAGTATTGTAGCCGGTATGCTCGGCGCCACGTCCATCGATGCCTGCAGCTGGGGCAGCCTGCGTCGCCATCACGTAATGGCCGTGACCGAACTGCTGCGCGACACCGGCCGGGCCACGGCCACGGTCAACACCTACCTTTCGGCGCTCAAGGGCGTGGCTAAGGAAGCCTGGATGCTCAGGCTGATGGATGTCGAGAGTTTTCAGCACATCCGGGCGGTGCATAACCTGCGCGGAAGCCGTCTCATGCGCGGCCGTGCCCTGCCACAGGAGGAGATCCGTGCTCTGTTTGCTGCCTGTGAGGCCGATGATTCAAGTATCGGCATTCGCGATGCGGCGATGCTGGCCGTCATCCTCGGCTGCGGCCTGCGAAGATCAGAGGCCGTGGGGCTGGATTTGCGTGACGTTGTCACAGATGAGCGTGCACTTCGTGTGCTGGGTAAGGGAAACAAGGAGCGGCTGGCCTATATGCCGGCTGGCACCTGGCAGCGACTGCAGAAGTGGGTTGATGAAGTTCGGGGAGAAAAAGACGGGCCGCTGTTCAACCGTATCCGCCGCTTTGACACCCTGACGAACGACCGTCTCACCGATCAGGCTGTGTACCATGTCCTGCAGGTACGCCAGCGCCAGGCCGGGATAGCGAAATGTGCCCCGCACGATTTAAGGCGAACCTTTGCGACTGCCATGCTGGAAAACGGTGAAGATCTCATCACGGTGAAGGATGCGATGGGCCACGCCAGCGTCACCACCACCCAGCAGTACGATCGCCGCGGCGAAGCTCGCCTGCGCACGGCCCGTGACCGTCTGGATCTGATATGAACTTAACATGATGGCAAGGTGTTAAGTTAACAAGATGCCAGGTTAATATGTTCGCAGGCTGCGCAATTTTCTGAAATGGTGCCGCAGCGGAACTTCCGTTAAAGTAGGTCTGCCGGTTGTCCTGCTTCCCCTTCTGAGCCGGGGTGGTTTGGAACTGTGGGATCGCCGGCAGCAATCATTCACGCTCAGGCTTGAGTAAAACTGGCTTTAGCCGGTTTTTTTCGTTTAATGATTCAACTTAGGTATAAGAAATGACCGAACTGTTCAAAGCGCATTGCCCTTCGTGTAAGCGTGAGTGCAATACCCTTGTGATTGGAGAAAAGTTTGAAACGTGGGATGACAGTTTCGACGGAAACGTGGTATTTGGGGAGGTAGAGCACAGACTCTTAGAGTGTTGTGGATGTAACTCTATATTTTACTTGAAGAAATCCTCTGACAGCGAAAGCTTCTCAGGTGATAAGAAATTATACGCAATAGTTACTTTTCCAGCTCCTGACTCACCTTCGGTAAGGCCTGAATGGTTTGATAAAGTCTATTTAAGTAATAAGCGGCTGTACCGGATCTTAAATGAGGTTTACGAAGCATATGAAAGAGAATCATATATTTTGGCCTCCATTGGCTTAAGAACGGCTTTCGAATGTGCGACTGAGGCATTGGACATTGAAACTGGTCATCCGATGGGGAAGAAAGTAGAGCTGGTTTTCGATAAGGGATATATTGGCATTGCAGAACGTGAACAGCTTATGATTTTAACCAACGCTGGGAATGCTGCAGCTCACAGAGGTTGGCATCCGGGCGAAGACGAATTTAAGGCGTTGTTAAAAGTTCTGGAAAATTTCATCTACCGTACTGTATTGAATGCCGATGATCTGCAGTACATAGCACATGCCATTCCCAAAAAACAAAAACTCGAATCTAAAACTAAAAAATAAATCGTTTACTTTCATGTAGTTAAGTAAGAAATGAAAATTTCGTTCCGTATTAGCAATGCATGCCACTCCGTGGAAATGGTAAACTTTGCTCATTCGTTGGCATGGCTTAGAAATGCCAGTGAATGAAGGTCTTAACTACTTGTTGAGGCGAAAAAAAAGAACCTGACGGCAATCAGATTCTTTTTTAACTTCGAAAACACTCGAAACTATGCACCGCTTCAGAATTGGTGACATAAAAGTCAACTGAGATATTACCCGTAGGGTAGATCAGCGTCAACCGATTCTACGGTGGTGTTCCTACGCCTTTTAGTAAAGGAGCACTTATGGCAGAACTTTTTGGAGCGTTTCTAAAAGCTCCATTAATAACACAGGTTTTGACAATTATCTTTGCTGTCGTGATATTGAGTATAGTCGTCTTACCCATTCTTTTGTAATAAGCAGTATCATTTCGCGGTCGCAAGGCCGCGCTTTCATCATTAACCGCCTTCCCCTGCATTGTCCTCAATCCCACCTCTCAATCAGTCCCTTTTGGTTTGAAGAAGCCTCCGTTATGCACTAATTTCTGCATCCTAAATCGGCTTTCCGTACAATAATTCTATGCAGCGCTCGCCGCAGTATCAGGCCGGCAGGTCTGATCGAGGAAGCGCAGGAGAACGGAACAGGAAGATGGCATTTACGCGCGGAACATGAAAAACAGTCTCTGGCGGGAGACGTTCTTCGGACTGAGGATCATTTCACCCTGGTGGCTTTCCGGATTGCAGCCTGGAGTTTTTCAGCGGTAACGGCTTCCGGGAAGACCGTGATGGTGTCAGGAGTGGCTCCGCTAACGGGCATGACGATGATCCCCGGCGTTCCGGTGAGTCCCAGCGCCTCTGCCAGGTTACTATTTTTCTCAAGGGACGCGGTATGGTCGCCAGGAGCTGGAGTGGTCAGCCCCGCCTTTGACGCTGCCACGTGAATATCCTCCGCCGTCAGCTTGCCTTCATTATGGCCGGTGGCGTAGATGGCATTGTGATAGGTGACATAGGCCTGCGGCCCTTTCTTTTGCCATACCGTCAGCCCCTGCTGCGCTGCCTGAAGTGAGGCTTCCCAGCGACCACCAAAAATTGGCCACTCCTTAAAGAGGTAGCGGACGTCCGGCTGCGCTTTCATGACCTTCTCCAGCTCCGGCGCGAAGCGGCTGCAGAACACGCACTGGTAATCAAAGAATTCAATCACCGCGACCTTTGCATTATCAGGACCGTAAACCGGTGTGTCCGGATCATGCAGAAGGTTCGCCTGATTCTCCATCACGCTGAGTGCAAACATCTTCTGCTTACGTGCCTCCTGCTGTTCCTGCAGCTTATGACTGACCGTTACCAGTATCTCCGGGTGGGACACCAGGTAGTCTGCTGCGATTTCCCCGATACGGGCCTCCTGCTCCGGGCTGAAGACCAGCTGCGGGGCCGAAGCGTGTGCCGTTGAAATAAAGCCCATGTATGTTGTAACTATTAATGCAGCTAATTTGTGTACTTTCATCGTCTGAGTCTCATGGTTAAAAGGGAGATTAACGTTCTTTCTGAATGGTACGGGTGAGGGTCTGTTCTTCTCGCTCCGGCATGCGGCCGCGCTCGCTATTTTCGGGTTGCCGGATAATATCCCGCTCGGTATTGGCCAGCTCATTCACAATGCGGCTGACTCCCGCACGTTCCGAAGCGACTTTGCTGGCCAATGGTTCCTTTTCTGCCCTGATATGACGGCCAATCTCATCGTGGCTAACGCTGTCCGAGCTGGCAACCTGAATGAGCACTTTTCCGTCAGGAATCGTTGGCTCATTCCGGTCGTCAACCTCAAGCATCCCGGGCGTAATACGCACCGCGTCCTCCACCGGCACAACAATACGCTCCTGAGTCTCACTCTTTTCTTTTTCCGCTTTAACGGCTTTGTTAAGCATGTCTTTTTCCGTCTGTCGTGTGGTTTCCTCCTGGTCACGGATCAGTTTGTGTTCTGATGCGGCCTCCGTAACGATACCTCCGCTGACTTTCAGCAGATGTGCTGATGGTGGCTCATCGCCGGTCTGCCAGACCACACCGTCCTTCGGGTGATGTCGTACTGCATCAAGCGCGGCCGCCAGGTCACTGGCCACAATCGTGTTGCCTGACTGGCTTCGCTGCAGTACCGCACCACGGGCACGTTCTGTCATGACCATCCGGGTCTCCCCCTGTGTCATCCGCCCTTCCGGGCTGGCAACCAGGGAAACCAGAGCCAGGCCCGCACTCCGGCCGTTGTTGTCATACACCGGCAGCGCCAGCGCCGGTTCGGGAAAGCGCCGGGTGGCCGGAATGATTTTTGCCGTCAGTGACGCGTCCTGCATGCCCTGATGGCGCACCCAGGCGCGGCCCATGGCCGTTTTATTCACCGGCTGTCCCATTGCCCAGATGGCTTTCGCCTGTTTACGCTGCGTTTCTGGCGCCAGCGCATCGTGCGCCGTTTTGATATCCCGCTCCGGCGTTTTTACCGCCTTAACCCAGTCCGCCTTCCCGTCGGTATAAATCTGGACGTGCTCTTTCACGCGCGAGGCCGAGATGTAGAAGGCGCGACGGGAGGCAAGTGCCTTACGCCCGCCTTCCGTGCCCTCAAGCGCAATGACATAGTCGCTACTGGCCCCCTGAGCACCGTACCCGGTGACGGCCCAGCCGTAGTCAATATGCTGCTGCGCCCTGACCGCCTGAGGATTGATGGTAATGCGGCCGTTTTCCCCCTTCAGACGAATATTGCCCGTTTCGCTGACCGACTCGACCGTATAGCGCTGGCTGGCCATCTGTCCCTGCTCCTTGTCTGTCGCCGTGAACTTCAGCAGATCGCCGGCACGGACTTCCATCTCGCTGCGGCGAAACAGCTGCACGTCGCCGGTGATGAGTTCCTTCGGGGAATACAGTCCAATCTTCCCCTCCTCATCGCGTACCGTGACCGTACTGCCGTTGCGGTCAACGGCCAGCACGTCCTGGTAACGATCGCCGCGTTTAACCACCATCCCGGCTTCCCAGGCATCGGTTTTATTGAACTCATGACGGGTGTGGGTGATTTTATCGAGCACCGGCACCGTAATGGCCTTCTCCCCCAGTTCTCCCCGGGCAGCCAGCACAGCATGAATGCCGGCATTTACCGCACGACGGTCGGCGTTCAGCTGGGTGATAATGAGGGTACGGGACCGCGCCTCCGGCGTCCGGTCCGTCCAGTCAGCCACGATGTCGTTAACAGGCGTCTCCGTTTCCTGAATGGCACTCCCCGGGAGCGAGGCTGAAGCGCTACGCGCCACACGGTCAGCCGGCTGGGTTTCAATCCGCTGCAGGGCCGCATCGATCCGGTTATCAATAATGTCGTGAACGGCACCGCGCAGCTGCAGGTCTTTCTGGCGGACGATTTGCTTCATGATGGCCACATCCATCGGGCTGCGCTCCTGCATCAGCTTAAACGGTGCGCCCACGTCGACCGATTCAAACTGGTCGATATCCCCCATCGAGACCGCGCGACCGCCGCCGCTGGCAATGGCCTGGAACAGTGCCGCCGTATCCTGGTTGCCTGCCATTGAGGACTCATCGATAAGAAACACCTGTCCTTTATAGTCGGGCTTACCGCCTGCGGCCGTCGCCTGGTCATGTTCAACGATAAAAGATTTGATGGTCTGCGCCCGGACACCGACGTCGCTCATCTCTTTCACCGCCTGGTGCGTCGGGGCAAGCCCCGTCATCACCGGACGAACGTCCGCCGGTATGGTCTCCAGTGCAGATATCACCGCCTTCAGCTGCGTGGTTTTCCCCACGCCGGCATAGCCCTGAATCCCGATAAACTGATCCGTGGTTCCCAGCACCAGGGTGGTCGCCTTTTTCTGGCCATCGGTGAGTCCGTTCAGCACGGCTTCCGGTACCTGTTCCAGCAACGGCTGCTGTGTGCCTTTCCCTTCCTCCACCACACGCAGAATGGCTTTCTCCATCTCCCAGGTGGACCGGGAAACCAGTACCGGCTCTCCCCCTGCGGATACGGACAACAGCTCGCCATTTTTAATCATCGCGCCAATTTCATTCCCGATAGCTTCAAGGTCGGGATGATATTTCTGCGCTTCCGTCGCCAGCTTCAGTTCGCTGAATACCACAGTGCGCTGGTCATTGATGGCACGCCAGACGGCCAGCCCGGCGTCCGTCCGGACGCTGTCATGCAGTGAATCCACCGCCTGACTGATGTCCTGGTGACCGCTCAGGTTTCTGACCAGCTGCACGGGAGAGGCACTGGTCTTCATGCGCTGCAGCCGGGCTTCAGCCCGGTCCTGTACTTCGGCTGTGAACACTTCCGCCCGGTGGCCACTCTGTGCCAGCGAATTCATGGTCTGGGTCGATATGTCGCGGCTGTTCAGTGCGGCCAGCACCACGCCGGTGTCGTTATCCCGGCCGCCCGGCGCGGTCACGTAGGCATGCGACAGGTAGAGCGGCTGGTCTTTTGGCAGCGTCAGGGTCTCTTCCCCCCGTTTCACCTCAATCCCCTTTTCACTTATCCCGGTCACCTCAAGACGGTCTTTTGCCTTCAGGCTGTGCTCACGATCCCCCGCCACGGCCAGCAGTTTTTCGCCGGTGGCCACGCTGAGGGTTTCGCGGCTGAAGAGACGCCAGTCAGCGCTGATATCGCCGATTTTCATCCGGGTCAGCACGCCGTCCCCGTCGATGAGCGAGAGGACTCGCGTGTCCTCATGCACCCGGTCAATCACATACGACTTACGCGCTTTTGCGTCCGTGCGATCTTCAAGTACCATCCCGGGACGGTATGAACCGGGCATGCGGCGCGTTTTGCTGTCGAGCCAGACCGGCTGCCGGGCCTCTATCTCCACGCCGTCGCGCCCCAGCTGTCCTGCGTTCTGCAGCGCCTCACGTACCAGGCCCGTCAGCTGTGCCTGTTCACGCCTGCCGACCACAACGGCGGTGACGTTTTCAGTTCCTCCGCTCAGCTCTGCAAACCGGTTGGCCAGCGCCTCGTAACGGTCGCGTTTGTTCGGAATAGGGGTCGTCTCAGAAAACGGAAAATAAAGCACGCTAAGGCGTAACTACCCTCGGCTACACCGCGTCGGCACCACGCGGCTCTTTCTCCCCTTGCAGCGAAGCAATCAGCGGGCAAGAAACGTTCCCTTGCCGCGCATGGCAGGCGAACACAAGTTCGGATAGCACGGTTTCCATGCGCGCCAGGTCGGTCATTTTTTCGCGCACGTCCTGAAGCTTGTGCTCGGCCAGGCTGCTGGCTTCCTCGCAGTGGGTGCCGTCATCCAGCCTCAGCAGCTCTGCGATCTCGTCGAGGCTGAATCCGAGCCGCTGGGCTGATTTCACGAAGCGCACCCGCGTCACATCCGCCTCGCCATAGCGGCGGATGCTGCCATAGGGCTTGTCCGGCTCCGGCAACAAGCCCTTGCGCTGATAGAACCGGATTGTTTCCACGTTGACCCCGGCCGCCTTGGCGAAAACGCCAATAGTCAGATTCTCCAAATTTTTTTCCATATCGCTTGACTCCGTACATTGGTACGGAAGTAAGCTTAAGCTATCCAATCCAGATTTGAAAGGACAAGCGTATGTCTGAACCTCAAAACGGGCGCGGGGCGCTCTTCACTGGCGGGCTAGCCGCCATCCTCGCCTCGGCTTGCTGCCTGGGGCCGCTGGTTCTGATCGCCCTGGGGTTCAGCGGCGCTTGGATCGGCAACTTGACGGTGTTGGAACCTTATCGCCCGATCTTCATCGGCGCGGCGTTGGTGGCGCTGTTTTTCGCCTGGCGGCGCATCTACCGACCGGCGCAAGCCTGCAAACCAGGGGATGTGTGTGCGATTCCCCAAGTGCGCGCTACTTACAAGCTCATTTTCTGGGTCGTGGCCGCGCTGGTTCTGGTCGCGCTCGGATTTCCCTACGTCATGCCATTTTTCTATTAATCACAGGAGTTCATCATGAAAAAACTGTTTGCCTCTCTCGCCATCGCTGCCGTTGTTGCCCCCGTGTGGGCCGCCACCCAGACCGTCACGCTGTCCGTACCGGGCATGACCTGCTCCGCTTGTCCGATCACCGTCAAGAAGGCGATTTCCAAGGTCGAAGGCGTCAGCAAAGTTAACGTGACCTTCGAGACACGCGAAGCGGTTGTCACCTTCGATGATGCCAAGACCAGCGTGCAGAAGCTGACCAAGGCCACCGAAGACGCAGGCTATCCGTCCAGCGTCAAGAAGTGAGGCACTGAAAACGGCAGCGCAGCACATCTGACGCCCTTGTCTGCTACCACAAACGAAAAAGGATCTGTCGCATGACCCATCTAAAAATCACCGGCATGACCTGCGACTCGTGCGCGGCGCACGTCAAGGAAGCGCTGGAAAAAGTACCCGGCGTCCAATCTGCCATAGTGTCCTATGCGGCTCTGTTGCAAAGATTGGCGGCAGTCAGAGGTAGGCTGTCGCTCTTCGCCGATCAGGCGGCTGCTGCGAAATGGTGGTTGAGCATGCCCATGGCCTCCGTCAGCGCCGAGGGCCCAATGCCAAAAGCTCTCTCCACAAGGCGCACCTCGCCCCTGATGCCGGGCTGCAGGCACCAGGGGCGAGCCTGTCCTTTGCGCAGGGCTCGCATGACTTCGAATCCCTTGATCGTGGCATAGGCCGTGGGGATCGATTTGAAACCGCGCACCGGCTTGATCAGTATCTTGAGCTTTCCGTGATCGGCCTCGATCACGTTATTGAGATACTTCACCTGCCGGTGGGCCGTCTCCCGGTCCAGCTTTCCTTCGCGCTTCAATTCGGTGATCGCTGCACCATAGCTCGGCGCTTTGTCGGTATTGAGCGTGGCAGGCTTTTCCCAGTGCTTCAGGCCTCGCAGGGCCTTGCCCAGGAACCGCTTCGCTGCCTTGGCGCTGCGGGTCGGCGACAGGTAGAAATCGATCGTGTCGCCCCGCTTGTCGACTGCCCGGTACAGGTAGGTCCACTTGCCCCGCACCTTGACGTAGGTTTCATCCAGGCGCCAGCTCGGATCAAAGCCACGCCGCCAGAACCAGCGCAGCCGCTTCTCCATCTCCGGGGCGTAGCACTGGACCCAGCGATAGATCGTCGTATGGTCGACCGAAATGCCGCGTTCCGCCAGCATTTCCTCAAGGTCGCGATAGCTGATCGGATAGCGACAATACCAGCGCACCGCCCACAGGATCACATCACCCTGGAAATGGCGCCACTTGAAATCCGTCATCGTTCCGTCCGTCCAATCTCCGCCAAGCATGCTCAAGCTTCACGATTTTTGCAACAGAGCCCACACGAGTATTGAGCATAGTCGAGATTGGTGCAGATCACTTCTGATATTGAACTGTCAGGAGCTGGCTGCACAACAGCCATTACGCCCAATCAACTGGTGCAGTCGTCTTCTGAAAATGACATTTGGTATCTCTCATAAACGGATGTTTTTGAGAGAACTATCTTCGGCCTTCACACGCACGAAAGGCGGCGAAGCTCCGCCGTTAATCCGTCCGCCGGAGATCTCGCCCAGGCAGGCTGAAGGCCGAGCAAGCCTGACAGGCCCGAAAAGCCCGGCACGGGCGTCGGCGGCGATGACGGCGGCGGCATTATCCAGGGTTGATGATGGAAGTGGAGGATATCGACAACCTCTCGCGCAACCAAGACATCGCGGTCGGACTGCAAGTGATCTTGAAGCCACGGGCCCGTCCCACCCCGACATGGACCTCGATGCCCGAACGGACGTTAGATTTCGAGTTCTAGGCGTTCTGCGATGAAGGTTGGATCCCAGCCGGGATTGAAAGTGTCGACGTGGGTGAATCCGAGCCGCTCGTATAGGCCACGCAGGTTCGGGTGGCAGTCGAGCCGCAGCTTGGCGCACCCCTGCGTTCGCGCGGCATGGCGGCAAGCCTCGATCAGCGCGGAGCTGACACCCCGGCCCGCATGTGTCCGTCGCACCGCGAGCTTGTGCAGATATGCGGCCTCCCCCTTGAGGGCGTCGGGCCAGAACTCGGGATCCTCGGCCGACAAGGTGCAACAGCCGACGATGCCGTCGCTGCAACTCGCGACTAGGAGCTCGGATCTCAGGACGAAGGTCTCCGCGAATGTCCGGTCGATCCGCGCGACGTCCCAGGCGGGCGTTCCCTTGGCGGACATCCACGCCGCAGCGTCGTGCATCAGCCGCACAACCTCGTCGATATCACCCGAGCAGGCGACCCGAACGTTCGGAGGCTCCTCGCTGTCCATTCGCTCCCCTGGCGCGGTATGAACCGCCGCCTCATAGTGCAGTTTGATCCTGACGAGCCCAGCATGTCTGCGCCCACCTTCGCGGAACCTGACCAGGGTCCGCTAGCGGGCGGCCGGAAGGTGAATGCTAGGCATGATCTAACCCTCGGTCTCTGGCGTCGCGACTGCGAAATTTCGCGAGGGTTTCCGAGAAGGTGATTGCGCTTCGCAGATCTCCAGGCGCGTGGGTGCGGACGTAGTCAGCGCCATTGCCGATCGCGTGAAGTTCCGCCGCAAGGCTCGCTGGACCCAGATCCTTTACAGGAAGGCCAACGGTGGCGCCCAAGAAGGATTTCCGCGACACCGAGACCAATAGCGGAAGCCCCAACGCCGACTTCAGCTTTTGAAGGTTCGACAGCACGTGCAGCGATGTTTCCGGTGCGGGGCTCAAGAAAAATCCCATCCCCGGATCGAGGATGAGCCGGTCGGCAGCGACCCCGCTCCGTCGCAAGGCGGAAACCCGCGCCTCGAAGAACCGCACAATCTCGTCGAGCGCGTCTTCGGGTCGAAGGTGACCGGTGCGGGTGGCGATGCCATCCCGCTGCGCTGAGTGCATAACCACCAGCCTGCAGTCCGCCTCAGCAATATCGGGATAGAGCGCAGGGTCAGGAAATCCTTGGATATCGTTCAGGTAGCCCACGCCGCGTTCGACGCGCTCCGGCGCACGATCGAGACGCAGGGCGCGCAGATCGGCGCGGAAATGACCGTGATGCGGCGCGGGCTGGAAGCGGCTTTCGACCAGCTCGAAAAGATCGAGCCGGCGCAGGACTACAAGCCCCAGCTCGCCCAGCTCGTGCAGGCGCTCGACAATGTTGCGGAGCGGCTGCACGGCGTAGAGCAATCGCCTATTCTCCGGCAGGGTGCGACACACTATGCGGCGCTCCTCGAGCGCAGCGGCGAGGCCCTGATACGCACCGCCGCGCAGCAGCTCGAGCGGCAGGCGTCCGACCTCGAGCGCGCCGGCCGGAACCTCGCCGCTCATACGAAAAGCGCCTACGACCGGAAAAGTCAGGATTTCCGCATATGGATGGCCGGCCTTGTCGGGCTGTTCGTCGGCATATTCCTGATTTTGCTGTTGCCGCGTTTCCTGCCCTTCTCGGCCGACACCCATGTTGCGGCGACCGTCATAGGTCAGGACCGATGGAACGCCGGCGTCACCATGATGCGGGTGGCCGATCCCCGAAGCTGGCGCGGCGTGGCCGATTCCTCGCAGCTCGTGCGCGACAATGCCGAGGCGATCGGGCAATGCGCCGAGGCCGCGCGCACGGCCGGTTCAGATCAGCAATGCACCATCACCGTGAAAGCGCCGGCAGCACCGGCGCAGTAGGGTTGTGGGGGGACACCAGTTATTTCGGGAGGTTTTCTTCCGCCTCAACAGGTCCGGCGGCCATCGCGACGAGGCGCGCCGCGATACGCTTGCGCAGTTGCTCGGGGAGCGGGCGCGACGACAGCGCCTCGTGAATCCACAGCCCATCGGCGGCAAGGCGCGAAATGAACCTGTCCAACTCGGCAGCGTCGTTTCCAATCGGCGCAGGAGGTGCCCAGCGGTCGATGACCTGTTGCCACAGATCGCCAAGCTGCCGATTGTCGGAGCTTTCCAGTATGAGCAGCAGTTCGACCCGCCGGGCAGCTCTTGCGCAGGTGTTGATGTAGGCGGCGTGTCGTTCGGCGTCTGTCGCCCTGTCCGAGGTGTTGCCGGCGCTCGCTTCCAGCTCCTGTTCCCATGAGCGAGTCAGATGCTCATGGGTGGCGAGGATCAGGGCTTCGCGCGACGGGAAATGATACAGAAGGCCGGCGCGTGTTATGCCGGTTTCGAGCGCTACGGCGTCGAGGGTGACGGCGGTGAGGCCGTCACGCTCGATGATGCTCACAATGGCTTCAAGCACTTCGAGGCGCTTGCTGGCTCTCGCCATGTCGGCTTCCTTAGTGTTGTGTGGGATAGGCTGACGATTGCGAGCCGGGACCGTAGCGCCGCAACAGGATGCCGGTGATCAGGGCACCCACGGCCAGAACACCCGCCGCCACGTACATGACGACCGTATAGGCGTGGTCGAATGCGATTCCTGCCGCTTGACGCACGACAACACCATCGGCCCCCGCCTCGTTGGCAAAGACCAGCGCCGACGCCATGCTGTCGCGGGCCGCTTCCGAGGTTCCGGCGGGGAACACGACGTTGACCGTATAGAGGTAGGCCAAAAGACTTCCGAGAATTGTGACAGCGAACAGACTGCCAAACTCGTAGGACACTTCCTCGACCGACGACGCCATGCCGGCGCGATGCACAGGCACATTGCCCACAATAGCCGTTGATGCCACCGACATTGTTGCACCTACGCCGGCACCGGTCAGCGCCAGACCGGCGATCAGCCAGCCAAGGCCATGAGTGATGCCCCATGTCGCAAGCAGGACCGCCAGCGATCCCGCCGCAAGCCCGCCAGCTATAAGGATACGTAGGCCAATACGATGCAGGAATGCACCACCGAGCAGCGCAGTCGGCAATGATCCGAGCGCCGCCGCCGAAACCAGCATCCCGGCTTCCAGCGGCGTGAAGCCCGCAACGAGCTGGAAGCGTTGCGTCGTAGCAAGCTCAACACCGCCGATGGCGAACAGGGAGAACGCGGCCGCTAGAACGCCCGATGTGAACGCGGCATTGCGGAAGATCGAGAAGTCGAGCAGCGGGAACGGCAGGCGCAGTTGCCGGCGGACGAACAGCGCTCCGGCGAGGATGGCAACCAGCAGCGAAATAGCGGGGACGGCCCACGACTGCCCGGCATGGGCAGATTCCTTGATCGCGATCACAAAAGCCGACAGCGCCACCAATGCCTGAAACGACGACACCACGTCCCAAGGCTTGGTCGCATCGCCGGCCACCTTCGGCGCAACGATCAGCGCCGAAATGAAGGCAGCGACCACTACCGGCACATTGATGAGGAACACCGACCCCCACCAGAAATGGCCGAGCAGAAAACCGCCGATGATCGGTCCGAGCGCAGCGCCGACGACCGACAACGACCCCCAGATCGCAATGGCGATGTTGCGTTCCCGGTCATCCTCGAAGGTGACGCGGATGAGGGCGAGTGTCGCGGGCATCATCGCCGCCGCGCCGACCGCCAGAAAGGCCCGCGCCCCGATCAGGATTTCCGCTGTAGGCGAATAGGCCGCCACAATCGACGCGACACCGAACAGCACGAGGCCGATGAGGAACATGCGCCGGTGACCGATCCTGTCACCCAGCGTCCCGGTGCCGAGCAGCAGGCCGGCCATGACGAGGGGGTATGCGTTGATGATCCACAACCCTTGCGTTGCCGTCGCGCCAAGCTCGCGCGTCAGGGTAGGCAGGGCCGTGTAGAGGACCGAATTGTCCAGAACGATAAGCAGGAGACCGGCGGCGACGGTCACCAGAAGAACCCAGCGGTTCGAGTGGGCGGCAGGCATGATAGCACCATTCAGTGAGAGTAGCCAAACTTTACAGACAAGTTAGTAAAGTATCAAGCGCCTGCCCGTGAGGAACTTCAGACAATGGCCGACAGCGGGGCTTCGCATTCCGGGGCGCGATCAATTTGTCGCGAAATTCCTGATTTTTGCGACAAAATCGCCGGCGCTGATTTTGCAGGGAAAAATCTGTCGCAAAAATCAGGTGCGAAAGTCAAACTTGTGCGACTGACTTTCGCGACACGTCGCGGCCCGGATTCCGCGCCGCTGCGGACGTGGTGCAGGTTTCAGGATTTGCGCGACATAAGGGGCGCGAAGGAATTTAATTCTGGATCACCAGATCAAAAGACCTTGGCGGGCAGACGCGCTCGAAATAGTAGCTTTCAACATCGTCCCAAACAGCGTGCCACGCGGCTAAAAAGCCCTCCGCGCCCTGTTCGCGCGCAGCAGTCCGTTCATGCCGCACTTTGGTCGGCACATCCACGATCACGGCGAGGTCGATCAAATCCCGAAGGAACGGAGATGCGGAATAAGCTCCTTCGAGCAGAATCGTGGGCGCTGGCGCGACTTCGGTAAATTCGTTCTTGAGGCTGTAAGTGCCATCCGGGCCTAGTCCCTGCATGAAGTCGAAAGCTCGCCACTGTGCAGGTTCCCCCTTGCGTAGAGGCTCTATTGCCTCGCGAACGCGGTCCCACTCAAAAACGCGATTCAACCGCTCCGCCACGGTTTTGTGAGGCCACTCGGATTCGGGAACCTGCGTTTGATAGAAATCATCGAGCGTAACCAAGGCTATGTCGGTCAGCTTCGCCAACCTTGCCGCAATCGTTGACTTACCGGAGCCGCTTCCCCCGTCAAGCGCCACGACAACAGGACGTGCGAGTTCGGCGCGGAGGGCTTCTATTCTCTCAAGGGCTCTGTTGCAAAGATTGGCGGCAGTCAGAGGTAGGCTGTCGCTCTGCGCCGATCAGGCGGCTGCTGCGAAATGGTGGTTGAGCATGCCCATGGCCTCCGTCAGCGCCGAGGGCCCAATGCCAAAAGCTCTCTCCACAAGGCGCACCTCGCCCCTGATGCCGGGCTGCAGGCACCAGGGGCGAGCCTGTCCTTTGCGCAGGGCTCGCATGACTTCGAATCCCTTGATCGTGGCATAGGCCGTGGGGATCGATTTGAAACCGCGCACCGGCTTGATCAGTATCTTGAGCTTTCCGTGATCGGCCTCGATCACGTTATTGAGATACTTCACCTGCCGGTGGGCCGTCTCCCGGTCCAGCTTTCCTTCGCGCTTCAATTCGGTGATCGCTGCACCATAGCTCGGCGCTTTGTCGGTATTGAGCGTGGCAGGCTTTTCCCAGTGCTTCAGGCCTCGCAGGGCCTTGCCCAGGAACCGCTTCGCTGCCTTGGCGCTGCGGGTCGGCGACAGGTAGAAATCGATCGTGTCGCCCCGCTTGTCGACTGCCCGGTACAGGTAGGTCCACTTGCCCCGCACCTTGACGTAGGTTTCATCCAGGCGCCAGCTCGGATCAAAGCCACGCCGCCAGAACCAGCGCAGCCGCTTCTCCATCTCCGGGGCGTAGCACTGGACCCAGCGATAGATCGTCGTATGGTCGACCGAAATGCCGCGTTCCGCCAGCATTTCCTCAAGGTCGCGATAGCTGATCGGATAGCGACAATACCAGCGCACCGCCCACAGGATCACATCACCCTGGAAATGGCGCCACTTGAAATCCGTCATCGTTCCGTCCGTCCAATCTCCGCCAAGCATGCTCAAGCTTCACGATTTTTGCAACAGAGCCGCCGAAGGCGTGGAAACATCGGCGAGTCTTGATTTGTTGCGACAAGCGGACTGCGACACAGGACAAGGCTTCCTGTTCGCCAAGCCGATGCCGGCGGCGGCATTCGCCGTCTTCGTCAGTCAATGGAGGGGTGCCACCATGAATGCAAATGATCCGACTGCCACCAGTTGCTGCGTGTGCTGCAAGGAAATCCCGCTCGATGCCGCCTTCACCCCGGAAGGCGCGGAATACGTCGAGCACTTCTGCGGGCTGGAGTGCTATCAGCGCTTCCAGGCGCGCGCCAAGACCGGGAGCGAAACCGATGCCGATCCGAACGCCTGCGACTCATCACTGTCAGACTGAGGCATACCCTATCCTGATGTCAGGAGAAGCCACCCAGCAACGTCAGAATAGAGTTAACTTTTGTGTTTCTTGACACCTGCGGCGAAAGGTCATAGATTTCTTCCTGACACTTTCGTATTTGGAGGTATCTTGCAGGGTCAACGCATCGGCTACGTCCGGGTCAGCAGCTTCGACCAGAACCCGGAGCGGCAACTGGAGCATGTCGAAGTCGGCAGGGTGTTCACCGACAAGGCGTCGGGCAAGGACACCCAGCGGCCCGAGCTTGATTCGCTGCTGGCCTTCGTGCGCGAAGGCGACACCGTGGTGGTTCACAGCATGGATCGCTTGGCGCGCAACCTCGATGACTTGCGCCGCCTCGTACAAAAGCTGACCAAGCGCGGCGTGCGCATCGAGTTCGTCAAGGAAAGCCTGACCTTCACCGGCGAGGATTCACCGATGGCGAACCTGATGCTGTCGGTCATGGGGGCATTCGCCGAATTCGAGCGGGCCTTGATCCGTGAGCGGCAGCGCGAAGGCATCGCGCTCGCTAAGCAACGCGGAGCCTACCGAGGCCGAAAGAAGTCTCTGAGCGGTGAACAGATTGCTGAACTGAAACGGCGCGTCACGGCGGGCGAGCAAAAAGCGAAGCTGGCCCGTGAATTTGGTGTCAGCCGGGAGACCCTGTATCAATACTTGAAATTGGATCAATAAATATGCCTCGTCGTTCCATACTGTCCGCCGCCGAGCGGGAAAGCCTGTTGGCGTTGCCGGACACCAAGGACGACCTAATTCGACATTACACGTTCAGCGATACCGATCTCTCCATCATCCGCCAGCGGCGCGGGCCTGCGAATCGCTTGGGCTTTGCCGTGCAGCTCTGCTACCTGCGCTTTCCCGGAATCTTCCTTGGTGTCGATCAGGCGCCGTCTTTGCCCCTACTGAAACTGGTCGCCGACCAGCTCAAGGTCGGCGTCGAAAGCTGGGACGACTACGGGCAGCGGGAGCAGACCCGGCGCGAGCACCTGGTCGAGCTGCAAACGGTGTTTGGCTTCCAGCCGTTCACCATGAGCCACTACCGGCAGGCCGTGCACACGCTGACCGACCTGGCCATGCAAACCGACAAAGGCATCGTGCTGGCTAGCACCTTGGTTGAGCATCTGCGGCGACAGTCGATCATCCTGCCCGCGCTCAACGCCATCGAGCGCGCTAGCGCCGAGGCCATCACTCGCGCCAACCGGCGCATCTATGACGCCTTGGCCGAACCACTGTCGGACACGCATCGCCGCCGCCTCGACGATCTGCTCAGGCGCCGGGACAACGGCAAGACGACCTGGCTGGCCTGGCTGCGCCAGTCGCCGGTTAAACCGAACTCGCGGCACATGCTGGAACACATCGAACGCCTCAAGGCGTGGCAGGCGCTCGATCTGCCTTCCGGTATCGAGCGGTCGGTGCACCAGAACCGCCTGCTCAAGATCGCCCGTGAGGGTGGCCAGATGACGCCCGCCGACTTAGCCAAGTTCGAGCCGCAACGGCGCTACGCCACCCTCGTGGCGCTGGCCATCGAGGGCATGGCCACGGTCACCGACGAAATCATCGACTTGCACGACCGCATCCTGGGCAAGCTGTTCAACGCCGCCAAAAACAAGCATCAGCAGCAGTTTCAGGCATCCGGCAAGGCGATCAACGCCAAGGTGCGGCTGTTCGGGCGCATCGGCCAGGCGCTGATCGAGGCCAAGCAAGCTGGCCGCGATCCGTTCGCCGCCATCGAGGCCGTCATGTCCTGGGATGCCTTCGCCGAAAGCGTCACCGAGGCGCAGAAGCTCGCTCAGCCCGATGACTTCGATTTCCTGCACCGCATCGGCGAAAGTTACGCCACCTTGCGCCGCTACGCGCCGGAATTCCTTGCCGTGCTCAAGCTGCGGGCCGCACCCGCCGCCAAGAACGTGCTCGATGCCATCGAGGTACTGCGTGGCATGAACACCGACAACGCCCGCAAAGTGCCTGCCGATGCCCCGACCGACTTCATCAAGCCGCGCTGGCAGAAGCTGGTGATGACTGACGCGGGTATCGACCGGCGCTACTACGAGCTGTGCGCGCTGTCCGAGCTGAAGAACTCGCTGCGCTCGGGCGACATCTGGGTGCAGGGATCGCGCCAGTTCAAGGACTTCGAGGACTACCTGGTGCCGCCCGCGAAGTTCGCCAGCCTCAAGCAGTCCAGCGCATTGCCGCTGGCCGTGGCCACCGACTGCGACCAGTACCTGCACGACCGCCTGACGCTGCTTGAAGCGCAGCTTGCCACGGTCAACCGCATGGCAGCGGCCAACGACCTGCCGAATGCGATCATCACCGAGTCGGGCCTGAAGATCACGCCGCTGGATGCGGCGGTACCCGACACCGCGCAGGCGCTGATCGACCAGACAGCCATGATCCTGCCACACGTCAAGATCACCGAACTGCTGCTCGAAGTCGATGAGTGGACGGGCTTCACCCGCCACTTCACGCACCTGAAATCGGGCGATCTGGCCAAGGACAAAAATCTGCTGTTGACCACCATCCTGGCCGACGCGATCAACCTGGGCCTGACCAAGATGGCCGAGTCCTGCCCCGGCACGACCTACGCCAAGCTCGCCTGGCTACAAGCCTGGCATACCCGCGACGAAACCTATTCGACAGCGCTGGCCGAGTTGGTGAACGCCCAATTCCGGCATCCCTTCGCCGAACACTGGGGCGACGGCACCACGTCATCGTCGGACGGCCAGAACTTCCGAACCGGGAGCAAGGCCGAGAGTACCGGTCACATCAACCCGAAATATGGCAGCAGCCCTGGGCGAACCTTCTACACCCATATATCCGACCAGTACGCGCCGTTCCACACCAAGGTGGTCAATGTCGGCGTGCGCGACTCGACCTATGTACTTGACGGCCTGCTGTACCACGAGTCCGACCTGCGCATCGAGGAACACTACACCGACACGGCAGGCTTCACCGATCACGTCTTTGCCCTGATGCATCTCCTGGGCTTCCGCTTTGCGCCGCGCATCCGTGACCTGGGCGACACCAAGCTGTTCATCCCCAAGGGGGATACCGCCTATGACGCGCTCAAACCGATGATTAGCAGCGACAGGCTGAACATCAAGGCTATTCGTGCCCACTGGGATGAAATTCTGCGGCTGGCGACCTCGATCAAGCAGGGCACGGTGACAGCCTCGCTGATGCTTCGGAAACTCGGCAGCTATCCGCGCCAGAACGGCTTAGCCATCGCCCTGCGCGAGCTGGGGCGCATCGAACGCACGCTGTTCATCCTGGACTGGTTGCAAAGCGTGGAGCTGCGCCGCCGCGTCCACGCTGGACTGAACAAGGGCGAAGCGCGCAACGCGCTGGCCCGCGCCGTATTCTTCAACCGTCTGGGCGAAATCCGCGACCGCAGCTTCGAGCAGCAGCGCTACCGGGCCAGCGGCCTCAACCTGGTGACGGCGGCCGTCGTGTTGTGGAACACGGTCTATCTGGAGCGCGCAGCACATGCGTTGCGTGGCAACGGGCATGCTGTCGATGACGCGCTATTGCAATACCTGTCGCCGCTCGGCTGGGAACACATCAACCTGACCGGCGATTACCTCTGGCGCAGCAGCGCCAAGATCGGCGCGGGCAAGTTCAGGCCGCTACGACCGTTGCAACCGGCTTAGCGTGCTTTATTTTCCGTTTTCTGAGGCGACCCCTTCATCAGATTCCGGATTTCAGTCCCGTCCGGTTCTGGCTGGGCTTCACGGCAGGCCACGCTAATCCCCTCTTCCGTCCAGACCAGCAGGACCAGGGGTTCGTCAAAGGTGAACATGTTTTCAAGCTGTACACAAAGTTCTTCGCGGGTTCCGTACATCGTTTTTTCTCTCTTGTAAGGGGTTACATGCCGGGCATCAGCCCGGCAGGGTCAGTCAGTCCTGAAAGGTTTCGTCCAGCACCAGGGCTTCGCGGTAGGCTTCAAGAAGCAGGGTGTTGATCCGGCGCAGGGTCTGCGCTGCCATACGTTCGGTAAGCGTTGCCGCGTCGTGCCGGTGCTGCGATTCGAGGCGGTTCAGCAGCATCCGCACGTCACACATGGCATTGCTGAGCGCGGCCACGTCCGCGCGCAGGTGTTCAAGGCCCGGGTAGTTCATGCCGCCTCCGGCCAGTCAGGGTAAAACGCGCCGTCATTGGCCGCCGGCATCCTTCTCGCCCGTTCAACCTGTGCCAGACGTCGGACGCCGGCGGCGTGGTACTGCTCAAGCATCTCGATCCCGATATAGCGGCGGCTGGCTTCGGCGGCGGCCACGCAGGTGGAGCCGCTGCCGGCGAACGGGTCAAGGACAATAGCCCCCGGGCGCGTGAGCGATTCGATCAGCGGTCGCAGGCTCTGCACCGGCTTTTCCGTCGGATGGTATCTGTTGCCCGTGTATTTCCAGGGGATCACGTCCGGGACAGGACGGTCCGGGGTTTGCGGCCTCCCCTTCGCCAGCAGGTAGGCGCTCTCATGTGTGTAACCCACGAACGTCGATTTTGAGGCGTAGCTCTTGGCAAAGACGATATGGCCAACCACCCGGAAGCCGGCCGCTTTCCACGCATTCAGAAACAGATCCGCGCGGTTCCAGGCATAGAAACTCACCATGAGGCTGTCATTTTTCAGCACGCGGTACATTTCATGACAGGCGGGCTGGAGCCATTCGGCAGAGTTGTCCCCCGCCAGGGTGCGGCCGGTACGATCCTTATAGCCAACCAGATACGGCGGATCGGTAAGAATAAAATCGACGGCACGCGCCGGAAAACGGGACATCACCTGCACGCAGTCACCCAGAATAAAACGGGACATAGACACACTCCTCTCTGATATGCGGCACCCTTTTGCGCCGTGCCGCCACAAAAACCCGGCGGAAAGCGGAGGGCGCAGGGGCGACGCCGCAAGCCGCAGCGCAAGCCTTTCACGGGCTGAATGCACCGTGAAAGGTGCGAACGGGTGAGGACGGAGACAACGTGAACCCTTGCGACCGCAGCGGCCGGGTTAGCGTGAAGGCACGGCGTTGAACACGCCGCCGGCTGGCGGCAATAAGGCGGAGGGAACCGACATCCTTTGTTACCGGTTCTGGTAGCTGATGAGTCTGTGAGGGTATGGCAGAATGCACGCTGATAATGGATTCGCGCCGTTATCTGACATGTGTGCCTTTGATTTCAGGATGTCCCCGGCCGGAGACGTCTTTTTTTTGAGTCGGATATATGGCAGGTGAAAGTGCGAAGTGATTATGTGATTATCAGCGCCGAAAACATCTTAAGGGTTTTCACCTGTAACGAATTGCATGACTTCTGGACACCCCCTCCCCGGATGGTGTCTTTTTTTCAACGCCTCTTCACGTGGCCGATACCCGACTTCGCAGACTGGCATGATGTATCAATCAGATTGCTGAATTTATCCTGTAATCTGGCTGCGTCGGACTGTTCATCAATGATGCTTTTTAACGCCTGGATGTGTTCAGGACTTTTATTGACAACAACCCGACACAGTTTCTCCTGAATCACGAGTATCCGCTCATTTTTCAGAGCCTCTTCATCCTTAAGTTTGCATAAAAACCGGTGCCAGAAATTACGGTAATGCGCGTTGATCAGCGCCATTTTATAACCCGTAAGAGCCTGGGATACCTCGGTCTCTACAGGATCAGTCGTACAGCCAAAAGGAAAATCGCTCATAATTAACTTTCTCCAGGAACTATTGTTCCGGGCAGATAAACTATCCTGACCAGCTTACCCGCCGACAGGATAACGACGAAACATTCTTTATCAATGAGGAGCGGCACCAATACGTCTGAGTGCATCCTGAACTTCACGAAGCCCAAAAATATCTTCCGGTGGCTGATCCTTTCCGGCCAGACTACAAACCGTAAAGACGGCATTTGATGCGGTCAGTCTCTCACGGTGCAGCGCCTGCAGTGCCACAATAACCAGTGTGCGTTAGTCTCCTGACAGTTCTTCAAGCTTCATACCGTTTCCTTCAGGTTAATGTTCAGATTCATCCCCGCCCCTTTGGTTTTTTCACGTCAAACGCCAGGAGAACCCCGAGGCCTATCAGCGAGGCGTAGCAGACCTGCATCGCGATTGTCACCGGCAGGGAGATATTATCAACCAGGACACCGGGAACCACGACGGCCACGCCTGCCAGTATCATTCCCCTGCCGGTCTTTTTGACCCGTTCCGGCCACTGAGATTCAGGCACATTCCGGGCGCGCAGAAAGTTATGAATGCACTGCTCTGCCTTCTGTTTAATCACTGACATGTTCTAGTCTCCAAATGCCCGTCGCATATTTTTCTTTATCCTGGTCGCTTCAGCGGATACCGGTGCGGCAGGCTCTGCTGGTTTCTCCGGCACTGCAGCCATTCTCACGTCAGCCGTACCGGCCATCTGCTGAACCAGAACCAGCAGCTCGCTGACCGTGCCGGGCGGTACCGGCATACTGGCCAGCAGACGCGGCAGCTCCGGTGCGGTCGTATGCAGGGCCAGACCGGTGATAATCAGGTTTCTCAGCAGCTCTCCGCGCAGGCGGGATGACACGCCCGTCAGCACACGCTCAACCCGTTCACTGCTCCGGTCATCCTGAAGCGTCAGGGTGTAACGCCGGCGCTGGTATTCCGTCTCCGGTGACATGGCCAGAGCCGCCACGCCACCGTCAGGCTCTTCAGGAAGTCCTGAGAGTGAAGACCAGGTGCCGGATACCAGCGCCATCACGGCACAAAGCCGGATGGCGCTCAGATGCCCGTCAAAGAACACCGGGATCAGCGCCGGTAAACGTGCATCAGTCTGGTACATCACCGCCCCGGCGGTAGCGGCGGTCCGGATGAAGTCACCGCGCAGGGGCTGTGAGATGGTGCTGATGGTCGCCATCGCCGCGATGTCGGTGCGATCGTCGCTGTGCAGATAGAAAGAATACTGGCCGTCCGGCACGTTTAGTCCTCTTTATTGTAAAGGGCAATCTCTCTGGCCAGCGCCAGCTGCGGATCGCCGATAACCTCGATACGGTCAGGAGCCAGAGGCCAGGCCTGACGGATAGCCTCTTCAATGAGGGATGCCCCTCCCCCGACCAGGAATACCCGGTTAACGTTCCTGAAGGCCGTCAGCTCACTGGTGACGCGCGCCCCCAGGGAAGTGATTGCCTCTGTAATTTTGATCAGAACATCGTCAATTTTTCCGGCATCGTTGATCACACGCTGCAGATACTGACGATCATTGCGGTTGCGGATGACCGTGTCAGCAATAAGCGCGCTGGTTTCGCTGTCTGCAGCCCGCAGAGCGCCTGCAGCTGCGCGGGTGACCTGTGACACGCCGACAGACGGATTGCCGTGTACCGCACTGATATCATCGAACTGTCCGACAATCACGCCGGCATCGAGCGTGGTTCCGCCGAGATCGATAATCAGGGTGGTCTCAGCGGGTCCGGGCTTCAGCTCCGCGAGACGAGAGAACGCCGCCGGCAGTGATTCCGGCATCACCTTCACGTCCGTTATGGTAAATGCCCTGCCCTTATTCAGAACCAGCTCACGCATCAGGTTTTCCCGTTTGCGTCGGATGTTCTCCTCGTTCCGCTGGCAGTCCCCGTCATAATACTCGCTCAGGGGCAACGTCACGGTCAGGCTCACCGGCTGCGGCTCAAGTCCGCTGTTCAGCAGGGCATGATGCACGGCCAGCAGGTTGAGATCACCGTACTGATATTCCACGTTTGTTGTCGGGATGGCATCTCGGCTGACGCTGTCCCAGGTGTATTTCAGCGTGCCCACCTGATAGTTGAACGTTGCGGCACTGAATTCCGCCACTTTCCAGCCATGCCGGAAGGAGTTAGCAGAAACCCGGGTCTGCAGCTCGTTTCCTTCAAACCATGCCAGCTTAACATTAGTTGAACCATCATCGCAGTAAATATTCATCATTATGCTCCGTCAATTAAACTCAATTTGATACATATTATAAGAGCAAAATGGAAAAACAAAAGCCTTATTTCTCATTATGAGCAATTTAAAAACCTCAAAATGATATTTACAAGCATTTTGAGTAACTTATATTACTCACCATGTTCATAGGGCAGGCGATCTGGATTATCCTCACGCTGTTAAATATACTGTATGTATAACCAGCATATTTAGACATCAGGAGGAAAGATGAAACTGCAGCTTTTCAGCACCGGGAAAGCACTCCCGCCACAGGCCCATCCGTTGTTTGCCGACCCGGCCAGCTGCGGTTTTCCCAGCCCTGCCGCGGACTATGTCGAGTCCGACCTGGATCTCCATGATTACTGCATACGGCATCCGAGCGCGACTTACTACCTCCGAGCCAGCGGTGACAGCATGTCCGACGGCAGTCTTTACAATGGCGATCTGCTGGTTGTGGACAGTGCAGAGAAGCCCCGGCACGGCGATATTGTTGTGGCCAGCGTGCAGGGGGAATTTACGGTTAAACGGCTTCTGCTGACGCCACGTCTGACGCTGCAACCCATGAACGCGGCCTGGTCCCCGATTTATCCCGATCCGGACGATCTGGATATCTTTGGCGTCGTCACGCACATCATCCACCGCCCGAGGGAGATGTACTGATGTTTGCCCTGGCAGATGTGAACAGCTTTTATGCCAGCTGCGAACGTGTTTTCCGCCCGGATTTGAAAGGAAAGCCGGTTGTGGTGCTCAGTAATAACGATGGCTGCGTAATCGCAAGAAGTGCCGAGGCAAAGCCCTGGATCAAAATGGGCACGCCGTGGTTTCAGATGAAAAATGAAAGGTACCCGGAAAAAATATACGCGTTCTCAAGCAACTATGAACTTTATGCCTCGATGTCAGCGCGCGTCATGAACTGCCTGGAGGAGCTGGCCCCCAGGGTGGAACAGTATTCGATTGACGAGATGTTCCTCGACCTGACCGGCGTTGAGCACTGCATGGACCTGGAGGACTTCGGCCGGCAGCTGCGTCAGCACGTGTATGACTGTACCCGTCTGACCATCGGCGTGGGTGCCGGGCCGACGAAAACCCTGGCAAAATCAGCCCAGTGGGCCTCAAAAGAGTGGAAACAGTTTCGTGGCGTGCTCGCCCTGACCCGGGGGAATCCTCAGCGAACGCGGAAACTGCTTTCACTGCAGCCGGTCGAAGAGATCTGGGGCGTGGGAAACCGTATTGCACGCAAGCTCAATGTTCTTGGCATCAGGACCGCGCTTGATCTGGCCCTGACGAACCCGGCCTTCATCCGGAAAAATTTCTCCGTCGTTCTCGAGCGAACAGTGCGCGAACTGAACGGGGAAAGCTGCATGTCGCTTGAGGAAGCACCGCCTACTAAACAACAGATCGTCTGCAGCCGCAGTTTTGGCGAGAAGATCACTGAATACGATTCGCTGCGCCAGGCTGTCTGTCAGTACGCAGAACGGGCCTCAGAAAAGCTGCGTAAAGAGCGCCAGTACTGCCGGCATATTTCCGTATTCATCAAAACGTCTCCGTTCGCCGTTAAAGAGCCTTACTACGGCAACGTGGCCACGGAGAAACTGCTTACCCCCACTCAGGACACCCGGGACATCATTGCGGCCGCCACAACGGCTCTGGAGCGTATCTGGAAGGATGGGCACCGGTATGCCAAAGCCGGTGTGATGCTGAATGACTTCACCGGCTCCGGCGTTTCGCAGCTGCAGCTGTTCGACGAACGTCCTCCACGTCCTCACAGCGCTGAGCTGATGAAGATTCTCGATGGCATTAATCATTCCGGGCTGGGACAGGTCTGGTTTGCCGGACAAGGGATAGCGCCATCATGGCAAATGAAACGCGACATGCTCTCCCCTGCGTACACCACCCGCTGGAAAGATATCCCCATAGCGAGGATCAGTTAAATTTCGCTTTTCAGAGAGAGCCAGTAGTGCTCGCCGCAGCCGAACGACAGGGCGAAGCCCGCGAGTGAGCGAGGAAGCACCAGGGAACTGCACTGACAAATTCTGCTTACGCTCGAATTCTAAAGGTTAGCTCCTTAAAGTTTATCCACTTATCCACGGACATATTTTTATAAGATCTTTTTAATAGGTTGTTAGGTTTACCTTTTTAGAACTCTTCTCAGCCCTTTATTCATGCGGGTTTGAGAAGGATCATTGTGACAATTTGCCCTTTCAGTGTGACAAATCACCCTCAACCTCCCTCTTAAAGGGTGACAGATTGCCCTTAACCCTGTGACAAATTGCCCTCATGATTTGCTGTATTCCACAAAGTTATCCCAACCTGTTGACTCTTTTTCAATTAGTGTGACAATCTAAATTCCTGTCACACTTTACACGGACCTGTCATGACGGAAGTTGCGGTTATCAACCATAAAAAACGTAAGAATAGCCCGCGAATTGTCCAGTCAAACGAACTGACTGAGGCGGCATACAGTCTTTCTCGCGATCAAAAGCGTATGCTTTATCTCTTTGTGGACCAGATCAGAAAATCTGACGGTACGCTCCAGGAGCATGACGGGATATGTGAAATTCAGGTCGCCAAGTATGCTGAAACCTTCGGGTTGACCTCCGCCGAGGCCAGCAAAGATATCCGTCAGGCTCTCAAGGGATTCGCGGGTAAAGAAGTGGTCTTTTATCGGCCTGAAGAGGATGCCGGGGAAGAAAAAGGTTATGAGTCCTTTCCCTGGTTCATCAAACGTGCCCATAGTCCCTCCAGAGGGCTTTACAGCGTCCATATTAACCCGTACCTCATTCCTTTCTTTATTGGCCTTCAGAACCGTTTCACACAGTTCCGACTAAGTGAAACGAAAGAGATCACAAATCCCTATGCCATGCGCCTGTACGAGTCACTATGCCAGTACCGTAAGCCGGATGGCTCTGGCGTGGTATCCCTGAAAATAGACTGGATCATGGAGCGCTATCAGCTTCCGCAAAGTTATCAGCGTATGCCGGACTTTCGCCGTCGGTTCCTGCAGGCGAGTGTCGATGAGATTAACAGCAGAACGCCAATGCGCCTGTCTTATATCGAGAAAAAGAAAGGCCGCCAGACGACTCATATAGTCTTTTCTTTCAGCGACATAATGTCGATCACACCTGAGTGAGCTTGAGGGTGATTTGTCACAATTAGCAGGGTGGTTTGTCACACTAGAGTTAAAGCTCTCAGGGTGATTTGTCACAGAAAAGTTTGCCTTCCTTTGCCCTGACTGGTTTTCAGGAACTAAATGGTACCTATTTTGTGCTTTAGAAACACTTAATGAGGGCAATTTGTCACACTTAGTTCAGTGCAGCTTGTCACATTTCCCCTCAGCCCTGAGTGTCGTTTGTCACACTTAAGAGCGCCCTTTCCACTTCTGGCTGAGGGTGTATTGTCACTATTTGAATTCAAAACCGCTGCCTGTAACTATTGGTGCATTTTCCCTGCACTAAAAATGTGTTTGAGCAGGCAGCTGTTAAATGTCCTGTCTGAATGTTCTGGCCAGCCCGGAGGATCAGTTAAGAGCACACCTTCCTGCTCCATCCAGCTATGTGTTTGTAGTTTACGCTCGACATACTCCTCGGATTCAGAGCCCATTGTTTCGATGATGAAAGTGGTAACTGTGTTTTCTTTGCTCGGAACCACATTCAGTATGAAGTCAGGATGAATGACCTCCTCCACCCCATTTTTAGTGCTTTTAGACGTAAAAAGTGGCTTGCTGAGGCTGATAGCATCCGGATGATTTTCCTGACGACCAGCATAGCTGCTGGCGTTTATTATTACCTTCAGTGTGTCGCGTTCTTTGTTGCTATCCACAGGCACAGGATTATCAAGCGTATACGCGGCATGCGCATAGCCCTCATGGCAGTAAACCTTACCATCCCTACCTCTGCGGTATTCCAGAATTGCCCAGTATGGGGCCCGACTGCCAGTGTTGTAGGTGCTTTCTCCATTGATACTGACTCGGGCTTCAGGCCTATGGATAAAAGTATTACTACGAACGCTAAAGGTTACTTCTTCCCGATTGGCATCGGTCGCAATACCAATGATATACACGCATGCCTCCTTATCACTGCTATCAGTCTGTAGTGAAATTTCCAGCTGAGTCAGCATGTCGTTAATCCGTTCGAGGGACAGCCAGGGCGCGCAACTGAACAGCATATTAAGCTGTCTTCCATTGCCCATTGTATGTTCATCCAGAACTTCTTTTATTCTATTGACCGAACCGACTAACCCCGGACTTTTATATTCAGGTACTAGTTCAAGTTGGTTCAGGCCAGCTGCCTGAATGAGAGTCAGCAATTTTCGGCCCAGAGCCGGAATGGGTTTAAGAGTTTTGCGTCTACGCTTACGGGGCACTACCGGCCCTTCCACAGCGTTGATTCTGTTGTCTTTCTTCTTGTCAGGTAACCAATCATTCCCGCCAACCGGATTTAATGGGCTGGTTTTTCCTTCAGTGATAGTGTTATCAGCATCCTTACTTTTCTTTAGCCTGAACAAAGGGCACTGTTCATCATGCTGTCTTGTCGTCTTGACGTGGCGTAACCTGGCAACGTTAACCTCGCAGTTAAAAGGACCTTCAATGTTCGGGTCATGTTCGACGCAATCACATTTTAACCACAGCTTACGGCGGTCCATTTCTTCAAGCACAGAATTTGCTATACGTAAATCAGCCTGAGCGGGTTTTCGACTGTTGCTGAAAACATGCAGCAATGCCTCTCTCTCTGCCAGATTCAGTTTCCTTTCAAGCCTTCCCCTTGGATTTTTTTTCCACACAAGGTCCATTGATTTACTCCTTCACTCAAAAGTGTGATTATGATATCAAGATATCATCTTGATATCATAACAACTTATTAAGATAGTAAGTGTTTAAACTTAATAATATCTTCTTGAATTACATTACATTATTAACATAACAAGTTAACATGATAGCAAGATACAAGCGCCGGAGATATTGAAAATTATTTTTTAATATCCTATTATCTTAATAAGATAACAAACAAGGTGTGCGGAATATGATCATTGTTCTTGGTAGTCAAAAAGGTGGAGTAGGTAAAAGTACGCTCGCAGTTTCTATCGCTGCATATCTTATGGCGCAAGGAAAGCGAGTTCTCATTGTAGATGCCGACGATCAAAAATCAGTACTGACCTGGTATAACAATCGACCAGAGAACTTGCCTCATATGCCTGTGACTGGAGCGTCCGGCAACATCAAAGCCATGCTAAAAGAGCATGAAAAATCTTATGACTTTGTAATCGCCGATTGTGCTGGCCGTGACAGTGCAGAGATGCGAAGCGGATTAATGGCTGCAGATGTGTTTATTTCCCCTTTACGACCGTCCCAAATGGATTTGGATGTCGTACCACATACATGCTCTGTTTTTACTGCAGCTAAAGATTTCAACGAGTCTGTACGTGGGTATTTAGTATTGAATATGACACCAACTAACATGTTCGTTAATGAAGCTAATCAGGCAGCGGATGTTCTCAAAGACTTTCCGGAAATGAATCTGTCTAATGCTCGCGTGTGTGACAGAAAAGCTCACAGGGATGCCTGGGCCGAATCAATGACTATTTTTGAAACACAAAACATCAAAGCCCAAGAAGAAATTGAAGCTCTGGTTAAGGAGATCATTCTGTGAGGAATAGAGCACATACACCGCCAAGAGACGAAGCTTCGTTTATAAACGGAGGCACAGCTGGCCTCACTGCAAAAAATCCAGATGAACCAAGTAATAAATCTGCGACTAGTAAAGCAAAACCAGTCAGTATCTCTCTTGCTGAAGAGAATCTTAACTCAATCGATAATGTCATTAAGGAAGAGATGTTATCAGGGAACAGGAGAGTAAATAGATCCGATGTAGTTAGAGCTGCAGTGATGGCATTAGAAAATTTATCACGAGAAGAAATCTCTCAACTGATTGAAAAATCGAGATTAAAGTAATAATAACTTAATAACTTAATAACTTAATAACTTAATAACTTGTGAGGTTGGTAGTTAAAGGTAGCATGGTTACTAAGTTAATCAGATAGTAAGATAGTAAGATAGTAAGATAGTAAGATAGTAAGATAGTAACTTACATCTTATTACCTTGCTATCTTAGTCACCTGTTTTTTTAAGCAACGCCACCGCCTCATCGCCCGGCATCTGGAACTGCACCCGGTGCCGTGCTGCCACATCCAGCGCAAACACCTTCGTATACACCTCCGTCGAGCTGATGCTCTTATGTCCCATTAAACTCTGCAGCACCTTCAGCGGTATGCCTGCGTAAAGCATGTGCATCGCGTAGGAATGGCGGAATGTGTGCGGGGTCACCGGCACGGAGAACGTCACCCCATCGGCCGCAGCCGTTTCAACCGCTTCGCTGAGCCAGGTGCGGACCGTCCGATCGGTAATCTCCCAGATACGTGCCTTCTCGGTTCTGCCGCTTCGCTTGTTACGACGTTCAAGAGGTATTTTCAGAGTGGCCACCATCATTTCCAGCTGGCTGACATAGCTCGCATCAGAAAGCGGAACCAGGCGATGCGTCTGACTGCCGGCAGGCGAACGGCCGGCAGTTCGGGCCGCTTTTTCCGCCCGCTGCTTGAGTGTGGCCAATTGCACGAACGGGTAGGGCGGCGCCAGCGAAAAATCCCCTCGAGTAAGCGCCAGTGCCTCGTTAATGCGGGCGCCCGTATTCCAGAGGGTGGCCAGCAGCATCTTACGGTGCAGATCGGGCACATAGTGGAGCAGGGCGCTCACTTCCGGCGCCAGCAGGTATTTCGGTAGTTCGTCCTGAACGAGCGCCATCTGCCGTAAGGCCAGTGCTGCGGGATAGTCGATGGTCACTGGCAGGGCGGCCATTGAGCCCTGAGAAGTTGCTGAAGGTATGAGGCCAGTCATGATCGGTATCTCAGTATCATTAGTTGTTCAGGTAAGTCTGATGGTTTTTCGCGCCGTTTCTGGCTGTCAGAAGCTGTCCAGAATTTGATTCCATTCGGCCTTACAGTCCAGCAAGTACCGGAGGCCGTTGTCGACCCCGTCAAGTAAATCGGAAGCCTCGCCCATTTTTTCCCCAAAGCGGCGGGTGTTGACGTAATGAATTCCTTCAAGGCTCCGGGTGCCGTCATTTCTCCTGGCATATCGGAAATCTGTCGCTCGTTCGTCAGCCTGATGAAGAGCTTTAACCACCTCTTTGACGATTTTTAAATCGGAAGTTCGGTAGCTACCATCAACCTCCAGGATCAGCTTTTGTGCCAGCGGCCATAAGGTATTCAGGTTATGGTTATCTTTTTTGTACTGGTATTTATCTGGCTCTTCTGCCAGTGCCAGAGCCAATCCGATAATCTGTTTGATAAGGAGTTCGATGTGATGCCTGTAGAGAAACAACACCGGATAAACCAGAAAATCCTGGTCCCGCCCGGATTCATCAATGTGTTTAATCAGAATGTCAGCAGCCCGCCTGTAACCTTCAGTGTAAGCTGTGCCGTGATCACGCATGTAATTCAAACATGCGTTGTTGTGCCAGTCGCTGTCGCTTGCCAGTAACCCCGGTTCTGACGTTTTTTTCTTTTTCATAGCTTTTTCTTTTCCGATGATCTGCTGTGAAATCCCGCCAACTATTACGGTGTTGCTTCGGAAACAGGGCCGCTATGGATAGACTGTCGAAAGTTGAAATGTCCATTCTTCTGTCAGTTCTTTAGCATCATCTGGTTCAGCACCTTTCGGATTGCTGAATGTGGCATTAGCACCTGGTTGAATTTCCCAGCTCTGGGAGTACTGGTTAAGTTGAGCGGCAATAAAACCGTCCCATGTGATGATTTGGACAGATGGACCCGAATCCCTGATCCAAACTTTTTGATGTCCCAGCGCTAGAAGTGCTGAACGCATCATCGTTAAGCCGATTTGTACTTTACCACTGTGAATATTCGACATAATTAATAATCCTATAATTACAGTTAGATTAGGAATAGTTACATCACGTAACCATCGCTAGCTCACGCACCTGAAAGTCACGCCGTAAGATTTTCCCCTGCCGTCATCATTTTTATGCTGATAATAAGCAGGCATATAACCACGTTATTAAATTAACGAACGGTCGTTCCGGTCAGATCCGACTTTTCACGTTTAGCGAAGTTTTCGGAAGTGTACCACGCACACGGAATAACCACACCGCCCTTTTCCGGTGGTGCGCGGGTGGTCTCTAGGAAGGGGTGAAACACAACATATAGAATTAATCTCAGCTGACCGAGTGGCACATCTTGTGTTTCTGCGCCGCAGCGCGCCGGGGCGCCTGTCGGAGATCCGGAACTACCTTTTTTCGGATCTCCGCTAAAAAAGATAGAACATTGGATATGCGTGACATATCCATATGCCTGGCATCTGCATAGGCCTGACATACGCATATACTCACCATCTGCATATGCTACATCTATACATATGCTGAACATCTGCCTATACTGAACATATGCACACACCCGGTGCAATGAACCTCATTCAGGATATGCATTACATGTCCACACTTACCCGGGAGAGAATAATGAGAACCGTATCCATTTTTAAAAACGGCAACAACCGCGCCATCCGTCTGCCCCGCGATCTGGATTTTGAGGGAGTGAGCGAGCTGGAGATCGTCCGGGAAGGGGACAGCATCATCCTGCGTCCCGTCCGGCCGACCTGGGGCTCGTTCGCGCAGCTCGAAAAAGCTGCCCCGGATTTTATGGCGGAGCGCGAGGACATTGTCACCGACGAAGGACGATTTGACCTGTGAACAAGACCTATATGCTCGACACCTGTATCTGCTCATTCATCATGCGCGAGCAGCCGGAAGCGGTGCTGAAGCGCCTGGAGCAGGCGGTGCTGCGCGGCCAGCGCATCGTGATCTCGGCCATCACCTATTCCGAAATGCGCTTCGGCGCCACCGGGCCGAAGGCTTCGCCCCGTCACGTGCAGCTGGTTGATGAATTCTGCAGCCGCCTCGATGCCATCCTGCCGTGGGACCGCGCCGCAGTGGACGCGACCACTGAGATAAAGGTGGCGCTGCGCCTCGCCGGGACGCCGATCGGCCCGAACGACACAGCGATTGCCGGACACGCCATTGCCGCCGGTGCGGTACTGGTGACGAATAATACGCGGGAGTTTGAGCGGGTGCCGGGCCTGGTGCTGGAAGACTGGGTAAAGTAGCAGCGTAAGAATTTCTTCGATCTGATGTCCGCTTTGTGCCAGAGTCGGACGTGGATGCTCTGAATGAACGGGAATGTCCTGAAGCATAAAGGGGAAATAAAAGATGGAATATACTGCTGTGGCATAATCGATAAAAGCATGTACACCACAGCAATGAAAACTATCAGGTAAAAATACTGTCTTTCAATAAATTATCCATCAAAGCCAGCGAGAGCGTTTGAGTTTAAGCCACAGTAAAACACAGGCTCCCAGCGTGACAGCGACTGTGGCCGGATAGCCATAGAGCGTCTTGAGTTCCGGCATATGGTCGAAGTTCATACCATACATGCTGAAAACCACCGTCGGGATCACGAGTATGGCCCCCCAACCGGCCAGTTTCTTCACGACTTCGTTTTGCTGCACTGAAACCAGTGCCAGGTTAACGTGCATCGCGCTGCTAAGCATCTCACGCATGTCATTAACATCCGTTACTACATGGCGTGCGTGATCCTGAATATCTCTAAATACGCCCTGAGGGGTTTTGGGATAAGTTCTTCATGAATGCGGATAAGCTCTGTACAGATTTCTTCTACTGGCTGAGCGGCGTTGCGCAGCCCGAGCAGATTACGGCGGAGTGAATACACGTCCTGAATAGCTTCACGGTCAAATTCACTGTGAAAAAGTGTCGCTTCTATATCACCAATTTTTGAGTTGAGGCGCGCTGCCAGCTCTGCATAACTGTCAACAATGAAATCCAGAATACAGAATACAGAATACAGAATACAGAATACAGAATACAGTATACTGTATAGAGGATAAGCCGGACCATACGAAAGCATCTCCGGGGCCTCTGCAGCACGGGCGCGTATAGGAGCATAGCTCTCTGAAGCACCATGGCGCACCGTAATAAGGAAGTTTCGGCCCACAAACAAATGCGTTTCGCCAAACTCAATATTGTCCCCCTGTCCACTGACGGTCTTCGCAACGATAAATGCCGAGCTGCCATAGCGCTCTATCTTAGGCCGCTGATGTGCATTCAGAGCATCCTCCACTGCCAGATCATGCAGACCGAACTCCTCCTGTACTTTATACATAAACGCAGGTTCAGGCTGCCAGAGCCCCAGCCATATAAACGCATCAGTGTCCTGGATGACTTCGCTGATATCCTCAATATCTACAGTTTCGGCGGGGTGGCCTGAACGGTAGACCATACAGTTAACAATCATTTTCTGACGATCCCTTAAGCATGATGATAAGAAGCTTAACCATTTCCATTAAATTTCCAAATTTTTAAGCACGAACCTCCGCTCCCCGCGCAAAGCGACTCTTGAAATTCTCACAGAATCTTTCCTCATACCACAACTCTTATCTATCACTTTTTTCCTCACCATTCCGAACCGGTGCCCATGACGGATCCGACGTTGGTAGTTTTTCGGATCTCACTAGGTGAGGAGAAGGATTATTGCCGGAAAATCATGATAAACGGCGGATTGTTGCGGTATGGGTATTATTGCAATTGAGGCAAATAAAGATGGCTTTATATGATGGACTCAAGAATGGTGATTTATGCGGTACGGCTGACTCCCGGGTCCGGCTATCGGGGTCAGCCGTAAAGAAAGGTGCCACGGTTCCGTTTTCCGGAACAGAGTCTTTCGTTTTTTCTTCAGGTACATCACTTCGTCACATTTACCGATCATTTCCGCCAGCGTCGCGTATTGGTCTGCGTTATTGATCAGTTCGCCAAAGGAATAATTGATGTTGTAGGGTTTACCCGAGGTGTCATTGTAATGATCGAGACTGGCACTCAGCGCGTGCAGAAAAGCTCCGGTGTTGCCGTCTCGCCGGAGAAGGGCGGCAAACTCATCCCCGCCGAGGCGGCCAGCAATTTCGCCCGGTTCAAGATGCTGATGCAGAAAGTCGGCAAAGACCTTAAGCACCTCGTCACCCTCAGCGTGTCCCCAGAGATCGTTAACCGGCTTGAACCTGTCCAGATCGAAATAAATAAGGCTGAACGTCGCTTCATGCTGATTCATCGAGCGGAACAGTTTTTCGCCGGCACGGTAAACCCTCGACGGTTGGGAATGCCCGTCAGGCTCGCCGGCTGGCCGGCGTAGAACCTGATGTGGGGCTCACCGGTGACCAGGGGGACGTGGAACCGCTCATCAGCAGCCGCATCGTGAATGATGAAGGGCCCCTCCTGCAGAATGGCATGCCCGCAGAACTAGATGTTACGCGGGGTTTCGCGAACATCGATTCCCTGACAGGCGAGGAGCCACTGTCGTTCGCGATCCAGCAGACTTATCAGGGCCACGGGCACCTGAAAAACTTTTCGGGCCAGCCGCGCCAGGCGCTCAAAACGCTGATCGTCACGGGTATCAAGAAGGCCGGCAATATACAGGGACTTTAGCCTCTGTTCTTCATTGTCCGGAATATCGGGTGCCTGCTTGTGATCACCTGAGATGTTCAACTTTATAAACCGATAAGAAGTATTTGAATCTGATTAAGTATAGATCACAGTTCTGCGGCTGGTAGGTTACCAGCTTTCATGTCAGTGACCTGCTCCTCGTTGATTAATACACCGCGATGTTAGTAATGTCTTCATAAGCCACATGAGGACATCTCCATGAAGAAGCGTTTTTCCGACGAACAGATCATCAGTATCCTCCGCGAAGCTGAAGCCGGGGTTTCTGCCCGTGAGCTCTGCCGCAAGCACGCCATTTCCGACGCCACCTTTTATACCTGGCGTAAAAAGTATGGTGGTATTGAGGTGTCCGAGGTTAAGCGCCTCAAGTCGCTTGAGGAAGAGAACGCCAGATTCAAGAAGCTGCTTGCCGAAGCCATGCTGGATAAGGAGGTACTTCAGGTGGCTCTGGGGCGAAAGTACTGACGACAGACCAGAAGCGGGAAGCCGTTGAGTTTATGTGTGATGCGACCGGTCTGTCGCAACGTCGTGCCTGCAGGCTTACAGGTTTGTCCCTGTCGACCTGCCGCTATGAGGCTCAGCGTCCGGCGGCTGATGCGCATTTATCAGGACGCATCACTGAGCTGGCACTGGAGCGCAGGCGTTTTGGCTACCGCCGCATCTGGCAGTTACTGCGCCGTGAAGGCCTTCATGTTAATCACAAGCGCTTGTACCGCCTTTATCATTTGAGAGGGCTGGGCGTAAAACGCAGACGACGTCGTAAAGGGCTGGCAACAGAACGTCTGCCGCTGCTCCGCCTGGCGGCACCCAACCTGGCCTGGTCGATGGATTTTGTCATGGACGAACTCGTCACCGGTCGCAGGATCAGGTGCCTGACCTATGTGGACGACTTCACGAAGGAATGCCTGACGGTCACTGTTGCCTTTGGGATTTCAGGCGTGCAGGTGACACACATTCTGGACAGCATTGCGCCATTTCGAGGCTATCCTGCGAGGATAAGAACTGACCAGTGGCCGGGGTTCACCTGCCGCGCACTGGATCAATGGGCTTTTGAGCATGGTGTTGAGTTGCGCTTAATCCAGCCGGGCAAGCCAACGCAGAACGGATTTATTGAGAGCTTTAACGGACGATTTCGCGATGAATGTCTGAATGAGCACTGGTTCAGCGATATCGTTCACGCCAGGAAAGTCATTAATGACTGGCGGCAGGATTATAACAAGTGTCGTCCATATTCAGCACTGAATTATCAGACGCCATCAGACTTTGCAGCACGGTGGCGGAATGGAAAATGTGAAGGTAAACAAACCGACATTACTAACTGACGGTTGTATCTAATACCAGGGGCAGGTCATTCGATGTACGCCTGAAAAATAGCACATTGAATCAACGTTCTAAGTTAAAAATTGTAATCTCAGTTAATTACAGAATGCTAATGTAAGATTGCTAATTAATGTAATGACAACATGTTGATAATTAATAAGTTGTAATTATAATTCATAGTGATTAATGTATTTTTAAATTAGTAGGCATGAAATATTTAAAAGATAAGCTATGATCATAGTGTCCCTTGGGTTGTTCTACTAACTAGTAAGGTTACCTCATGGCAGCTATGAAACTGTTCGAGCAAATATCATCTTTTCCTGTGGCAAGAGTTCAAACATATAACAACTTGGTTGTATTTGATACTTACGTTGCTAACAGTTCGATTCCCTCACAAAATGAAGACGATAAGCTAATTGTAAAAAAAGATGAATCTTATGGACCTGGCCACAGAATATCTTACTTAGGCTTTAATGCTGAAAGACTTAACATCCCTAATATAATTGGTTCGTTGACCTTAAGGCTCCATCCTACTAACAATGATAAGATAGGAAATGTAAGTGTTTACTTCGTTCCTGATGATTCATTTTGGAACACTACCTTTAAATATACGAATCGACCTCATGCTAGTATGTTGATTAATACATTTTCGACATCAGATACAGATGCTGATGGTTGGCTTACAATTGATATTAGCAATTCTGAAGTAATAGCTAAGTTTAGAAAGGATGGACATATCTCACTTGCGCTCATGGGGGAGAAGAGTTTGGTGTATCATGAGTTTTCATCATCAAAATCACCAGAACACTCACCGTTATTGCAGTTAAGTACTGCCAATACTGAAATTAACCCATCGAATTCAGTGCGATACGTGAGCTTTTCTATAATAAGTAATACTCCTCCCCAGCAAATATTAAAAATATCTGAATTTAATGTAATTAATTCTAATGGGGTGATTGTTGATAGAAGTAAATGGAGGGTAACTAATGCAACCAACATGGATGGATGGAATAAAATGTTTGATGGTATTCAGGGTAGTTTCTGGAAGGCAGAATCCCCAGTTCCTAATTTTTTTGTAGTGGATCTATTTGAACTTATTGACATTAAAGCTATTGTTTACACACCTGTTGTTGATGAGTTCTATGAATTTTCATCTGATCTTCTCGTTTATGGTAGTAATGATGGTAATTCGTGGTATCTTATTGGCTCAAGAGCTATTGACAAAAGCGAAAACAACTCTCCACATATTATATTCACAGGAAGTGAAGCTACATTAACTCATGTTGAAAAAACATATTCTTTTCCGATAAAAACTGCATGGGATATTGAAGTAGATAGGTTAAAAAACAAAGCAGGAAGAAGTCCGCTAAATGTTACTCAATTATGTTTCAACCAACCGGGTATTGTATGTATATGGGTTGGAGACGAAGAAGCAAAAGCTGATGATTTTCTCGAGGCCCGTGAAGGTCAATGGGATGGCTCTGAGCGTCATCGTTTGCGTTATGGCCTTAATTGTTTTCGTTCTAATTTAGGCAACCCATTATATTTGCAAATTGCTTCAAAATCTTCGCTCGATAATTCCAGAGTGGCATACGTTAAAATTATGGCATCAAACGCTCTTTTTTATCCAGTATTCATAACTCGTCAAACCGAACAATCAGATTGGCTGTCAATGATTGAAAATTATTCATCCACAAACTATTTTGAAATGATATCGAACAGAATTATTCTTGGTATTAATAGATTGCATTTTGAACCTTTTAAGAATGTGACTAATATGCAAGAACTTGCTGATACTTATGATGAGTGTCTGATTCCTACAGAACTGGCTGCAGGTATAAGAGATAACGACCATAATCCCATGCACCGACCAGATGTAAACCCATATTATTTTGTTCCCTCAAGTAGTGGCTTCATGACTACATATGTTAATAGAATCACATATCATTTAGATCTAACTAAAAGAATGGTAACGCCAAATGAAGTTAGAACATATTGGGGGATTTGGCATGAGGTAGGGCATAATCTTCAGACAACAGGCTTGAACTGGTCGGGACAGCAAGAAGTTTCAGTAAATATTTATGCATTTGGCGAGCGTGCATATTCTTCCACGCTTGATGCATTAATTGAGTCTTATGATAAAAGTTTTAGTAATTCTTTCAATGCCTTAAAAAATGTTGACTCATACACACAACTTTCAAATAGTAATAAAGAGAATCTTTTTCATCATCTTTTCTTTATTTTTGGCGAGGGGTTTATGTATGATCTACATCGCAGATATAGAGAAAATCTGAGTGGAAATGGAAATGATCCTGAGTTTTCAATTGGTGCTACGGCTGATGAGCAAATGAACACACTGGCTATAATCTCATCTAAAATATCCTCTCTCAATTTGGTTGATTTTTATATTTTCTGGAAGTTCCCATTAACAAATCAAACCATTAATAGTATTGGTAGTTATAATTTCAATGGAATTAAAGACTTTGAAAAACTGCCTTCTGCTCTTGTGAAAAGGAACCCTGATAATATGTATGATATGCGTTTTTAATGTATCTCTGATTCCGGGTTGTTTTTATCCCGGTACTTGTGAGGCCATGGTAAATTACTCCGTGGCCTTCTTTTTATGGGGCATATAGAATTTATGTTGTTTTGTAAAAACATTAGGTATTGATGCCGATTGAATCTTAATAATAAAAGTATTAGGTTGCCGTTATTTTTTTGACTGTTTTTTGATGAAAAATAATTTAAGGTGTGTTGCCATGAATTCATAGGTATCATTTATGTTCAAGGAACTGTTTGAAGTGCACAGAAGATTTGTGCATAATTCTTTACAGGATGATAAAAATGATTAATCAGTTAACTATTCACTTGGGTAATAAGAAATATTCTTATAAAAGTAATCAAAAAATCCTCTATCTATTTCGTCAATGTAGGCAAATACGGGCGCAAACCAGTCCGACTGTTCGATATCATGGCGGTGATCTAGGCGAGATATCCAGCCCCTCCTGTGACGACCTGAGCAGGACATAACGTGCCAGCAATTGCTTCAGGTGAAGCGCCGTCTGTTCGCGCAGGGCAGCAGGTTCCGTCGCGCCTTCTCGACGAGTGGCCTGCTGGCGTAACATCTCTTCCGCGGCCACTGTCTGGTTAAAGGCTTGGGTTATGAAAAAATCTACGACTTTTAAACACTCTGACCGTCATGTACTTTCCTATCTTTTCATCCAGATCATTGAGGTGTTTGGTCAGTTTCTGCAGCCAAGACATGCCTGAGTCCACCCGCGAATAGTGGGCACACGACTAAGTGAGTAAACTCTCAACCAGAGGCGGTTCATGATAAAATCCTCATGACCAGCAAAAAAACGCGTGAGCGATATACGCCTGAATTTTGTCATTAAGCCCTAAAACTCGCGGTAACGCATCGGCGTTGCCGCCGCAGCCTGTGAACTCAGTATTTACGAATCGCAGCTCTACGCATGGTGCAGTAAAATTAACAATGCCCGCAACTCTTTCGAATGTGAGCAGGAAATATCCGTTTAAATTGCCTGACTAAAGCGGCAACTGTTGGAACCGGCTGAGGAGATGGCCCTCCTCATAAAGGCCGCGACATACTTCGCGAAACGCCTGAAGTGAAGTATGTCTTCATCGAGAAACATCAGGAGGAGTTCTGCGTCAAAGCCATTTCTCGTGTGCTTCGGAATTCGTTATGCCTTCCGTCTGCGTCGTCATCAGCTAGGCTGACTTCAGCACTTTCACTTCATTTGTGATGCAGCTGTCAGTATAGTCTTCACTAAAGCAAAATATCGATATGGTGCGCCTCGTCTGGCTGATGAACTGTCGGAGTCAACATCAAAACCATTGCTGCCAACCTGCGCCGTCAGGGACTGCGGCAAAAGCCAGCCGGTAGTTCAGTTAGGTCAGTTACTGTGAGTACGGCCTAGCGGTGTCTGAGAACCAGCTGAAAAAGGTTTTTTTACGACAGAGGTCCGAATCAGAGTGGGCGGCGACATCATGTACCTTCGCCCCGGTGAAGGCTGGCTGTACCTGCCGGCCATCGCAGCATGGTCGCCCTGACCTTACTGCAGAAACATATTTATCTGCGGGACCTGGCAGTGATGATTGACCGACTGTCACCCATTTTGCTGGCCGGATATCTGTCTTCATCGTAGGTGATATAGCAGGCACATTATATTTGACCGCAATATCGTCATGAAAATGACCGTTCTGACCGACGACGACCTGGCGCAGCTCCATCACTAATCCCCCTTACCTGACACTCCCTGTCCGGTCATCAGCGAATACTGGTGGGGCTGGGAGGCACCAGACTCAGGCACTGCCTCCCAGCCACAGCTTTTCAGCAGCGCATTCAGCCCGTCAGCCCGGCCGCCAATTCTGGCCGGCAATCGCATAACCTGCGTCCCGCCATCATTAAAACCGGTATCCAGCGCGCTTTTCAGCAGACAGATGCTGTTTACCGTCGCCGATGGCTGAACCTTACGCCGGCCGCTCCACTCACTGTCGCTGAGAACGTGATACACCCAGTCGTACTGCTTCGCCAGCTCCAGCGCGTAGGTCAGGCGAAAGAGATCGTTCTGCTGTGAAAGTTCATCCGTACAGCTGCGCCAGAGATAATCCAGCTTATGGCGCAGCTGCGCACGAACGCCGAGGGTCCGGCCCTGACTGATAATCCAGTCAATATCGGAGGCCACGTCACGTGAAAAACGGCGCTGTTTTTTAGCCTGCGCAAACCAGCGGGTGATAAACAGGTTTTCCTGCGACTCCGACGCCACCAGGCCATCTTCCCTGGCTGTCATGAGGGCTATAAGAGCACACCATGCCAGGTGACCCGTTTTTTCCATATCTCGCATAAAGTCCTCAGCCCGGTGCCTGTCCTTCAGCACGGATGATTATTACAGTCGGCTGTTTATCTGTGTGGTTTACTCCGGGTATACGTTAACCCTGAAAGTCATCCGGTGCAGCGTAAGGGACCGGACAATCTATTGTCCTCACAATCCGGTACACACGTCAACCATGCCGTACGGGGTACATACGTCTCCCTGTCTGAAAAGTAACGACAGGCGAAAACCACAACAAAGGGATGCAACCGGAGGGGTATGATAACCAGAATGCAAAAATGACACGCAGTTCTGCAGTTCAGAAAAAATGTAAAAAGCCCATTTCACGCAGGGCGCCGGTAATGAGCAGAATGAAGATAAGGGTATCAAACGGGTCTGGCATAAATAGCACTCCGGTTAAGCTGGTTTCGGCAGACACTGTGCTGCTCCTGAATACCCGGGCTCCCCTTCAGGTAAGGGCTTCTGTACGTAACAGCCAGGTCGCACCACCGCAACACAAACCTCCACTGACCTCCTCCCAGGTTTCGGTCTCAATCAGAAAACGGGCCAGCCCCTGAAAATCAGCGTTGCTGAGCAGTAAATCTTCCGGCTCTCCGGGGCGCTCCAGGACATAAAGGTCCGGGATTCGCGCCAGCGAGTGTTCCGCCTGCCAGGCAGCAACCCGGTAAAAGGTTCTGATGCATCCACCTCGCAACAGCGCCCCCAGAATGATGTTTTCAGCGACTTTCATTACCTGCAATCATTCGTGTGATGATACTGAAAGGATAGATAATATTTTCAGTTCAGTCATCCCGTCCGGCCGACCTGGGACTCGTTCGCGCAGCTCGAAAAAGCCGATCCGGACTTTATGGCGGAGCGTGAGGATGTTGTCAGCGACGAGTTTCGCCAAACTCAATATTGTCCCCCTGTCCACTGACGGTCTTCGCAACGATAAATGCCGAGCTGCCATAGCGCTCTATCTTAGGCCGCTGATGTGCATTCAGAGCATCCTCCACTGCCAGATCATGCAGACCGAACTCCTCCTGTACTTTATACATAAACGCAGGTTCAGGCTGCCAGAGCCCCAGCCATATAAACGCATTGGTGTCCTGGATGTCTTCGCTGATATCCTAAATATCTACGGTTTCGGCAGGGTGGCCTGAACGGTAGACCATACAGTTAACAATCATTTAATGACAATCCCTTAAGCATGATGATAAGAAACTTAACTATTTCCATTAAATTTCCGAATTTTTAAGCACGAATCTCCGCTCCCCGCCCAAAGCATCTCTTAAAATCCCCGCAGAATCTTTCCTCTTACCACTACTCTTATCTGTCATTTTTTTTCTTACCTTTCCGGCACGGTGCCCATGACGAATCCGACTTTTGATGGTTTTCGGATCGTCAAAAAGGACAAGAGAGATTGGTGCAGATAAATCACCAATTAATGAAAATTACTTCGGATAACGCATTATTGCTCAGCACGAAACTAAAATGACTTTATGCGTCATGAAATCAAAAAAGGTGTGTTTTGCTGTATGGACGAACCACGGGGCTGGGGATTGGGGTCAGCCGGTAAGGAAGTTGTCACGGTTCTGTTTTCTGTGACAGGGTCTTTCGTTTTTTCTTCAGGTACATCACTTCGTCACATTTGCAGATCATCTCCGCCAGTGTCACATACTGGTCTGCATTATTGATCAGTTCGCCAAAAGAATAATTGATGTTGTAGGGCTTACCCGAGGTGTCATTGTAATGATCCAGACTAGCGTTCAGCGACTGCAGAAAAGAGCCGGTATTCCCGTTTCGCCGGATCAGGGCGGCAAACTCATCTCCGCCGAGGCGGCCTGCAATTTCGCCAGGTTCGAGGTGCTGATGTAAAAAGCCAGCGAAGACCTTAAGCACCTCGTCTCCCTCAGCGTGTCCCCAGAGATCGTTAACCGGTTTGAACTTGTCCAGACCGAAATAGATAAGGCTGAACGATGCATCCTGCTGGTTAATCGTGCGGAAAAGTTTTTCGCCCGCACGATAGAACCCGCGACGGTTAAGAATGCCCGTCAGGCTGTCCGTCATGGCCATGCTTATGGCCTCGAGTTCGTCTTCCACAATGCAGGCAGGTCCCGGAGGGACGCAATGTCCTCATCCGTGAAGGCGCGGGGAGATGTGTGGATCAGGCACAGTGTACCGGCCACTGAGCCGTCAGGGAGGCTCACCGGCTGGCCTGCATAGAAACGGATATGTGGCTCACCGGTGACCAGAGGATTGTCATGGAAACGCGGGTCAGCAGCGGCATCGTGAATGATGAAAGGACCCTTGTGCAGAATGGCATGTCCGCAAAATGAAATATTACGCGGGGTTTCGCGGACGCCGACGCCCTGGCATGCGAGCAGCCACTGACGCTCGCGATCCAGCAGGCTAATCAGGGCCACCGGCACCTGAAAGGCTTTACGGGCCAGTCGCGTCAGGCGCTCAAAGCGTTCATCGTCACGTGTATCCAGAAGGCCGGTAATATACAGGGACTTCAGACGCTGTTCTTCATTTTCCGGAATGCCGGGTGTCTGCATGTACGTTCTGCCTGAATAAAAGTCAAAGGAAAAGGAGCTTCTGAATGAGTATAGCTCAAAGGTGTTAACCTGCCCTTAACCGCCAAGGTTCATTGAGGATATATTCAAAAGTTGGAGTCTATGGTGCTTTTTCATAAGAAAACCAAAAGTTAGCAAGCAGATTGGACTGACCCCGCCCCGGTAGACGATCCTGCCCTATAGTGGACTGAGGTAAGCATATCCCCTCTGTTAAGGTAATCTAATTCAGTAAACCACTACACTATTCAGTTTGAGGACTTTCTGTGTCACGGTTGACTAGGTGCAGAGGTGCATATCGCGGATTTTGCGGCGGGAGTGGGCCCTACAGGCGGCTTCCGTTATCCGACCAGTACGGTACACCTCATTGAAACCGGCCTTTGTATCGGCCTGCAGAACGCCGCTGAAGCCAGCAAGATGGAGCTGCGTGTGTAGGCCTTTTCAGTCCAACAACAATCGAACTACGCGACCGGTGCAAGCTATAACCTTGCGTTGTGGTCATCATCTTGATGACTTTAATAAAATCGAGTTACATCCTCCATTTTAGAATGGGCAATTGAATATTCATGAGGTGTTATTCGGGTTCTCTCTCTTGCTATATTCGCAGCTCTCTTGTCGCATTGTGAGAAATCCATAGGATTCATTCCCTCTGTTATTTCACAGCCACCTCGATAATGAAAGTTAAAGGTTTTAGGAATAATCCCGGAGTAAAAGCGGCTTGAATATTCAGCTATACCTCCGTGTTTTTTTATGAAATTAACAATTTCATATCCAATATAGCTACTAGGCGTAGAGCACCGTAGGTAACTTTGCTTTCCATCTCCGCCAAAAACTGTAGCTTTAAGTCCCTTAATATTAATACCTTTTGCTTCCAAGGCACCTTTAATATCCATCAAATTTTTTTGTAAACCCAATGCTGAATCAAAATGTGCGCACAGAATATAATCTTGTTTCTCTGATAAAGCATAAAGTCCTAGGCAGGATTGTACTGCAGGCATTGACAGATTAAGCCCAGCTGTTTGAAAAATCCCATACTGCCCCTGAAATATAACAACCCTCATGTAAGTAAATACCTTCTTTGTTGATAAAACATGATGATAAACAATACAATAGCGTAAGTTATTAAAATCGATTTATTTTAGAGGCCAAATTTCCTTAGAGGTCATAGCATCTCTAAGCTTGTTAAACGTAAAAAATCATAATGCTATCGGTCAATACGGACAGGTGTAATTACCATCCTGCGCCTGCTTCCAGGGATAAAATCAAGCGACGCTGTCGGTGCTCTTTAAGGTGAGTGCTTCCGGTAAATATCGTTGAGCACGACCAGCATTACGTCTAAAAATATAATAAATATTGGCTTTAAATAAATATAGATAACAGTATATTATTTTTACAATGTTTTTCGCTCGTTCCACGCATCTGTAAACTTCACGTTACCGTCTACGTAGTGCCAGGTGATTTTTTCGTAATTTAGACTGACGTGTTCCACATGGTTAAGCTGTGAACTTGAAAGTTTCGTGTTAGGAATAGAAGTATTTACACTCGTAACCTTCACTTTTTCAAGAAGGATTATGTAATAACATACCTCTTGCCCCGCATCGTTAATTTTATAAAAACGGACTTCGGCGGATTGCAAAGTCTGTCCAGTAACTGCTGCGCGGTTAAGATAGGGCGAAGAGCGATCAATTTCCTTTTCAAGCATCATCGATGAATGCTGACGTGTGCCAGTGATTTTACCGTTCGCCCAGTCCACTGGCAGTGTCAAGCCATGGGATAACCCGATAATTTCAATACTACCTTCTCGATTCTGAACATCAACAGAGCCCTTGATGTCCGTACCACCATCATCTTTGATCCACATATTCGCAGGTATTGGCATTTTCAATTTTCCTCAGGTTGCTAGTTAATACTTTTAGAGATTGGATGTTTTTTTCTCGGAGATTAAATATCTTCCCACCTCAATCTGGTATGATGTATTGATATCATGTTTTAGGCAGATGAGATGCCGTTTAGGTCGAAGTTTTACATCAAAATTTAAATAATGTGAGGGTTGCATATTGAGCTCTTCAGATTATACTGCGGGCCCAGCAAACACTACCAGATGGCATCCATATCCCAATCGAAGCGACGAGTCTCTATTTCTTCCTGCTCAAGTTGTTTGCAACAAGTGTTCCGGTAAAATATCCGCATGCCCTCGGGTCTGATAGAGACAGACACCTTCACAGTAAGTGTTCAGACGTTGTGGCAGGATGATATGGATTTGCCATGTAACGCTCTGGTTGTCGACTCCAAGACTCGCTACCGAACATCGTTTTGCTTGTAATAGGGACCAAAGCACATGCTATCGGGTTGGTAGATTTTGGATTTTTTGCTGAAAGACCGCACCTCGGACGCTTAGAAAATAAATCTGTCAGTTCACCTTGTCTGTGAGTGAGCATGATAATTCAGGGATGAAAAACGTCATAAAACGCCCGCAACAGTTGCGACAGACGCTCCCGGTCATAATTAGCGAAGTAAAGAGCGCAGCCTGCCGCATTCATCAGCACACCTGTTGTGTTAGCCAGTGCCTCACCAAAATGCCCTCTATTAAGAGCGTCTAACGTATCGCGGGTAAATACGGCACTTTCTCGAAGAGATGAGCTAGCCTCTGTTCGCATACCGCCATGGACCTGACGGACGTTGTCAGCAATAGTGCTGAGAGAACGTGAACTGAGGCCAATACCGAACTGTTTCAGCGTCTGATTGATGCAGCCTACTGCCGGGATGTAAACCGAACCAGGCGTATAATGGTTGCTTACCACTGATTCCAACTCATCGCGACGGGCAAGCCTTGGATTATCAAATACAGGCATTGTTCACTCCATAATTAACATATGATCAGCAGGGGTTACACAGCTAAGTACCTGTCAGGCAGTCTCACGTTCATTCCAGGAATCTGAATGAATGATGTTGCCATCTTTGTAATGCCAAGTGATTTTTTCGTAGCTCAACTGAATACTCTCCATATGGTTGAATTTCTCCGTCGCGGGATTTTTGACGTTATGCATCACAGGTGCAACACATACAACCTTCACGTTTTCCAGTTTTGTGTTGAAATATTCCTCTTCCTGCCCGGCATTATTAATGCGATACCACTTAAATTCAGCAGAGTTCAGTGTCTGCCCTGTTGTCACTGCCTTATACAGGTACGGAGAAGACGAATCGTATTCCTTCACAAACACCACGGGAGTGTGAATGCGAGTACCGGTCAAGTTACCGTAATTATTACTTGTCGGAATGGTTAGAGAGTGTACAAACTCAATAGCTTCGATACTACCCTCTCGATTCTGCACATCAACAGAACCTCTGATGTCCGCTCCACAATCATCTTTTAACCATAAATAAGCTGGAATTGCCATGTGAAAAACTCCTTTACTCGTCGAGTTTAGTACTTATCTCTAGTGATAACAGCGAGATTAACGTCCAGTGCAATACATTCATTCGTCCGCAAAATCTGACCAATTTCGATACGGCGGTAGAGCAAACGCCTGTTCGGCACCTTATTAATTGTGAACAGAAGGCCTGCGCCACAGCACTGGGAAGAATTAAACATACTATCCCCTATTTTATAATGTAATGAAATGTTCAATGCCAGTCAGGAATTAATAATATAGCACCTACAACTAATGCTATAAACCAAAAAGACGGAATATAAAATCGAGCGCATTCCATTCTCTAGCATGCCGACACTGTATTGTTAGAAGCTTGTCTTTTTCAGACGAAGCCGAATAGCAAGAGTTTAGAAAACTTTTACTATGGAACGGAAACAAATATATGTAACAATGTTTTGCTGGAGAGGTTGTTGATAAACACAGATCAACTCTTTTAGATAAAAAAATCGCATGTGTAATTTCTCCAATCCCCACGAGATAAGGGTTTATAAGAGGTGATAAATGAAATCCAGGAATGGTTTTGTGCAAAAAACAATCAATCACACGAAACGTCTGAATTTTTTTAAGCCAAATGAGATACGCAATGCGATTTAACACGTGAATACAGCTGATATATTAACAAATTCTCTTTTTATCATTGATTAGTTGCGGTAAAAAACGGGAGAACAGCGTCATGCAACTGAAACCGATTAAAGTTGTACGCGGCTATAAAGCGCCACCTCGTATCACTGTCAGGCCTTCAGGAGTAGCTGCTAATGGCGTGCAGCGGCAGTTTACCGTTGTCTGGGCCAATCAGGTCTGTTTCATCAATATTAATTATAATGCATCCAGAGTTAAGGGCGAGTGTCGAGGCTCAAATGAACCACTAGTCTTTCTGGTATATTGAATCGGTAATTCATGACGAGAAGCCCAACATTCCCACTGGGTGTGGTGGTGGAGAACCTGAGCGGTAATAACCTACAGCATACCCGCAGGGTGATGTAACAACGGGGATTAAGGCGAGACCATTAAGCCGAGACGATCCTCAAGATTGAGTGCCGAAAGGCTGAAGAACATGAACACGTTAAAACGCCTGTGTGGGTTCAAAATGTCACCACGGCATATTTGGTCTGACAGGCCGTGCAGAAGACACCAACATTGATAGATATGCAATGTTAATCGAAAGTGTTTTGATATGTAAGCAGAACAACGGGACAACAAGCCCTATCACGGGCACGTTGCTGACTTCTTCCAACTTGATGCTAGCAAAGACAAAGATTGTGATGAGCAGCATGCTTAGAATATCTGAGTCTAGGTAGGTGAACGTGGGGAGGTCAGCGATGGATGGTAAGGGGGAATGGTTCCGATGACGCCCTGACTTACGGAGATTCCGTAGTAGTCCGCGATGGTGAAAGCCCATTAAATGGCGAAGGGAAGCAGTTTAAATGTGTTTACTGCGTGAGTTAACTAACGTAATGAGGTGAAGCCCTTTAATAATCAGTGAAAAGCTATGTAAGTTTGCCATATGGATACAGGGTGATTGGAGTTGCCCCCGCTAAAACGGACACGTTTAATTTATAGCAAGTAATGAACTTCTGTATTCCCTTGGTGACTGCATCTTCAGCCCTTTACGGGGATGTCAGTCATTATAGACTTCCATCCATTCCGCCATTTTTTCCATTACGATTACTGCATCCGGCAGGTCATTCATATACACGTAGTCACGCTTGAACGTTTTCACGAACGATTCTGCCATCCCATTGCTTTCCGGACTGCGCACTGGCGTCGTACACACGATGAACCCGAGTGAGGCAGCGAACGTTCTTGTTGCGTCCGCTATGCAGCAACTCCCGTTATCAGTCAGCCACTCAACGGCGTGCGGCAGGTAAATTGTATTTCCAAAGCGCTTTTCTGCACTCTCTGTCAGCAGACCCTGCACCATAACGCTGTATATCCAGCCTGTTGTCGCCGACCAACTGATAACTTCGCGATCACAGCAATCAAGGCTGAACACCACCCGCACGACTTCCTGATTCCAGCAGCGGATTTCGAAGCCATCTGAACACCAGCGCGTATCTGGATTCAATGTCACGACGTCGCCGGTATGACAGCGCTCTGGCTTTTTATGGCCTGATTTTGCCAGCAACAGGTTATTCGCCTGCATGATCCGGTAAATACGTTTGGGTTAACCCGCCAGTTTTGTTCCTTCAGCGCACGATTGAGGTGTGCAGTCACGCGACGATAGTCGTTCGTCACCCGCTCACTGCATATCTGGCGGATAAGTGGCAACAGTCGGGCGTCATCGTCTTTGTTGTAGCGGGCTGACCGGTACTGGCGTTTCTCCAGCAGCCGTTCATAAAGATTCGAACGCGATACCTGTAGTATTTCAGCTATTCGGATGAGGGGATATCGTCCGGAGGTAGCAATGGCATGCGCGATATCAACTTTTTTGCCTGTGCTATCTCAAGCACGTCCCGAAGGATTTCGGCTTCCATCGTTTTGCGCCCCAGCATCTGCTCAAGCTGTTTATTTTTTTTCTCCAGCGCTTTAACTTCAGAGATGCTGACCACCTTTTTGCCAGCGGCGATCGCTGATTTCCCCACCATCATTCATGAGCCGTTTCCACTTAAATAGAAGACTGGGTGTGATGCCATATTGCCGGGCAACGAGTGAAACGGTGTAGCCGGGCTGCATGGCGAGCGCAAAAAACAGGCTTTCTCTTCGGGAGTATAACGACGGCGCTTTTGCTCGCCAGTGATAACTTCGATTCTTTGCACAGGGCACTCCTTAAACATAGTTCTATGATTATCTCTTACTGGTGAAGTGTCTGGTTTAAACGGGGGCTATTACAGTGATGCAGTAACTTCGGTATTCATACATGTACATATAAATGCGGATTATGGCGTGCTTTTTAAATTCAGTTTTCTTCTAGTGCTAGAAGTATAGATTCATTAATAACGATGGGGATATAATATGTGTATTTATAGTAATCTCTAATACCGCCTATACTTTCTCTTCGTGATATATCATACCCTTCTTTTCGTATGGCACCAAATTGAAGAAAGATAAGATCGTATATGTTTTTCACCATGGGAAAAGTATCTTGTAATTTCCCCACCCAAGAGAAACAAAGGTAATCTCCTTTTAAAGACAAATCACTTCCGACAGGCAGTTTATATTTGTCATTCAAAATGCATGGAGTTATTGTTATCTCATAAGAAGTTTTGTCATATGCTTTGAATTTGACACATGTCCATAGTTCATCTTGGTTAATACTATATTCCTTACAAAACTGGCTTTTAACAGCCTCGATTAATTCAAAATGACTTTTCATGATGTCATCAATAGAGCGAGTAAAAACAAAGCGCATGCCTTTGGCATGGGTGTTATGGTCAAACAAGCTAACAAAGGAACATGATAAATATTTTTTTGCAATTTTAATTTGAGGTTTAAAGCCGCCGATTAATTTTCTTTCATCAGTGTGATTAACACAAGACTGGATATTTCCAGTTAATTTTAGAAAATGCCTCTTAAAGTTATGGCTGTCTTTTATATTATATTTATGGCATATTTCTGTATATGTGCCAGTGGTGTATTTCAGCTCAATATAGATTCTGTAAGCTCGAATGATTTTTATATATTCAGAAGGGCGTTTTTTTGTGTAATCAACAAAAAGACGAGTTAAATGTCTTTTGCTATAACCAGAAATCTTTTGTAACTCCATCACGGTAATAATATTAGGTGATTTATTTCCGATGTAGCTTAAAAGCTTATAAATAACTGAGAAAGAGAAATTTTTTTCATTCTTTAACATGTTATCACACCTAATTAATTATGTCAGCACAAAGTAATATACAATAATTATTGTCTGTTGACAATTTCAATACGTATGCTTTTGATGATTGTATTTATATGGGTATCTAAACTGAATCGCCACGGGTTTAACAGACACCTATGAGTCATTTATGGACTGACCCCACGACAATAGACATTTCCTGTCCTCACGAAAAGGCCTGTTCAAAGGCCTCCGGACTGACGCCGCCGAGGTGTCTGTGACGCCGGGCCCGGTTGTGGAAGACTTCAATGTAATCGAAGATATCGGCCCGGGCCAGATCCCGGGTTTTATAGGTACGTATTCTAATCCGTTCTTTTTTTAGCGAACTCAAGAACGATTCGGTCACTGCATTATCCCAGCAGTTGCCACGCCGGCTCATGCTCGGTGCCAGGTTATTGGCTCAACAGAACCGTTGCCAGTCGTCACTGCCGTACTGGCTGCCCTGGACGCCCTTCTAAGAGTCAAGTCATTATTTGGGTACTGTTGATCTGCCGATTTTGATTTCGCAGCAGCGTATAGACTTCACGTGAGATACAGCGCTTGAGGCAACGCAGTGCTTCCATTTTAGAATGACATTCTGCTACCCGCTTTGCCACATATTCCTGTGTTCTCGCGTCTGTCCGTAATCGACCGATCGCGATAATATGCAGGGCACAATTGGCTGCGCGATCACCGCCACGATTAAGTCGGTGCCGGTTCGTTTTTCCGGAAGATACCGGGACAGGGCTTACGCCACACAGCGCCGCAAAGCCGGACTCAGAGTTCAGACGCTGAGGATTATCACCTGCAGTGATCAACAGCTGCGAAGCGCATTCATATCCCACCGCTTTACGTTTGATAAGCTCAGGTGCCAGCTCATCGGCTATTGACGTTATCATGACGTCCAGATCGGCTATTTCGTCATGGAGCTCAAGATATCTGCGGGCCAGCGATTTCAGGGAGTTATCTGATCTACTGAGTGCAGATAAAGGCGTTGGGGCTGCGACTGTTGCTGTATTGCTGGCTGAAGTTCCTGGGCTTGGTTCGCTCTCTCGACGTGAAATTAGCGCTCTTATTGGAGTTGCTCCAGTAAACAGGGATTCCAGTACGATGCGCGGTCGCCGAACAGTATTCGGAGGGCGAGCTTCCGTCCGTACAGCTCTCTATATGTCAGCTCTGGTTGGGATGAGGCACAACCCGGTAATTAAAGAGTTCTATACACGCCTGGTTGCCGCACGAAAGCCCAAAAAAGTTGCACTGACGGCGTGCATCAGAAAATTACTGACCATCTTGAACGCAATGCTGAAAAAGAATGAAGCATGGGATCCGATGTATCACCAGCATGCTTCGTAGTCGCGCCCGAAAGACAGTTGCTATGCTCAAACTATAGGGCAGGATCGTCTACGGGGGCGGGGTCAGTCCAACAACGGCTCAGAAGTGCCTAGATTATCCGTGGCGATTCAAACTTAACAAAATCACAGCATGTTAACAGATTGTTTCTGGTTTAGAAGAGGGAGACATTACATGCTACGGCCTGCATGGATGTCTATACTATTAGATACACATTTTTTGTTGTTCATTTTAAAAAAAGTTAAAGTTGAGTTGTACATTCATTATGTATATTTTGAGAATAAGTTTTTTAACTTTTAGTCTTCTGTCCTTGTCTTTATTAGTTGAAAGAAGAGCAAAAACTCTAGCGTTAACAAACCAAGATTCAGTCTTGGAGTCTGACACTTTTGTTTATAATGATGTTGATATAGATAATAATTCAACACTCAACGTCATATGTGGTGATGTGATTTTCTCCTTTACGGCTGCGGGGTAGGTTACGGGGCAGGCATTGTAAACATCGAAGAAGGAGGTATGACTTATTCAGGTGGGATTATCGGAGTCGACGGAGGACGTGCGCATGTCTTCATATCAAGTGAAGATAGTATATGGAATGCATCTCAATATTTTATGATTGCTCCCGATGAAACATCTTTTGCTGAGCTAGATATTGTTGATGGGGGTAGCCTAATTGCGCCAACAGTGAATGCAGGCACTGGAACTACAATTATTAACATTGGAAGTTTTGAAACAACTACCCTTGGGTATTTGATAATCGATAAAGTTATTTTATGGTCACATAAATTATGAGCATAGCGATAATAACTATACTGTTGATTATGGTTTTTCTGGTTCTGGTAACAAGTTTCTTACCGGAGGCATAACCTTTTTTCTGGGGAAACACTCTTAGTGATTATACCGTTGTAGACAAAGCAACGTTTAGAGCGCTAGACGTAAATGTAATGAGGGCATCATCTGAACACTTTATTTCTTCCAACGGTCTGATTGATTTGAATGGTTTCAGTCAAATCACAGGGGCAATAAATAATTCGGGTATAATTTATTTTAACGAAAGTGGCTCAACAGCTGGTACAACCTTAACCGTGAATGGTGACTATCATGGCCAGAATGGAAATCTCGTTTTCAACAGTGCTCTTGAGGGCGACGATTCGTTATCTGATACACTTCATATCACTGGAAATACAGATGGGGTTTCAAATGTACAAGTGCATAATTTAGGAGTTAATGGGGTGCAAATACAGGTATTCGTTACGAATTCTAGTTTAGATATACAATCTAAGATGTTTCATAATTTTAGTGTGTAACCTCCCGGCAACATTTCTTTCAACATTGAATGTAATTTACAGTTATTTTAATACTATGAACAATATATCAATAATGAGTGACTGCACCTATATAAATATCGTTTCAGATCACTTGCTGCGATTTCTCGTAGATGATTTTCAAAACCACAGTGATAAATCAATTTGCATATTCTTTTTAGTCGGGGAGTTGAATGAAATTAGTCAAATTCATGATTTATTATATAATGAAGAAAATTACTTCTTGCTATTCACTACAGAAAAGAATTTGCGATTTATGGCTTCTTTGAAGCTCTCGAAAAATATTTCTTTTTTTAATTTAAATCTTCAGCTCACGCAAGTTTATAAAAAAATAAAGCAGTGTTTGAATATTATTATTGATAATGAAGAAAATTTTTATAAAAAAAAGTCTAAATTAAACCTTACAAAAATGGAACGCGATGTGGTTCTTCTTTATGTTAGTGGCGTGCCCATTTATAATATCGCGAAAAAGAAAAGCCATTCCACTAAAACAACATACTCACAAATAAGCTCTTCTATAAGTAAATTAGGGCTTCGAACTAGAGTTGAACTTTTCAAAAAATCAAAAATTATAAAACAATGTTCAGATGAAGGTTTTTTTTGATTCCTAGATTACTAAATTGTAATCATTTGCAAATAATCACTATAAGCTTAGGCAAATGTTGCGTACTGCTCTGGCTTGATTGATAATTATTTTTTTGGTATGTAACATCGCTACGCCTACCCTTAAGGAGCTTGAAAGCAATGATTATGGTTACGAAAGAAATCACTAACAATTTGATAAAATCTATTTTTTCGTATAGATGTAAAATCAGAAGATTATGACGTTTATTTTATTAAAATAATTAGCTTGATGATGTAATATCTATTTGGATTGTATAAAAACACAGACAAATTTTCAAGACGTTGTGTTTGGCTCATGGCCTGCCGGGCTTGCCCGGCTTTTTTTTATTACTGATACAAAGCTCCATAGGTTAACCATTGGCGAGAAAGGAGGGCATGAACATCCCCCCAGTATTAGTTACAACTATCCGTTAGTAATGTAGGTTTGTTTACCTTCACATTTTCCAATTCTCCACCGTGCTGAAAACTCTAATGGCGTCTGATAATCCAGTGCCGAATGTGGCCGACACTCGATATAATCCTGTCGCCAGTCGTCAATGATTTTCCTGCCGTGAACGATCTCGCTGTACCAGTGTTCATTCAGACATTTATCGCGAAATCGTCCGGTAAAGCTCTCAATAAATTCGTTCTGCGTTGGTTTACCCCGCTGGATTAACTGTAACTCAACACCATGCTCAGAGGCCCATAGATCCTGTGCGCAGCAGGTGAACTCCGGCCCCTGGTCCGTTCTTATCGTGGTCGGATAGCCTCGAAACAGTGCAATACTGTCCAGAATACGTGTTACCTGAACGCCTGAAGTTTCTAATGCGGTGATAATTCTCAGGCACTTCTTTATAACGTCGTCCACATAGGTCAGGCACTTGATCCTGCCACCATTGGTCAGCGTCATGACTAAATTCATTGACCTGGTCAGAGGTGGTGTCGGAAATGGCGTACTTATGGCAGAGCTAGCAGGCATAAACCCCGGCTTCAGCCTCGCGGAGGATACTGATGATCTGTTCGGAGGAAAAACGTTTCATCATGGGGATGTCCTCATGTGGATTATGAAGACATTACTAACATCGGCGTTGCCGCCGCAGCCTGTAACTCAGTATTTACGAATCGCAGCTCTACGCATGGTGCAGTAAAATTAATAATACAACATCAAAACCATTGCTGCCAACCTGCGCCATCAGGAACTGCGGCAAAAGCCAGACGGTAGTTCAGTCAGGTCAGCTACCTGGTCTTTCTGCCCTGCACCGTAAAGCGTCACGTCGCCCATCCTCACGCCTGCTTCTTCACTGTTGTGTATCCAGTTTGCGGCCAGATAAGGTTTCCAGACACTGTCCTTGCCCGAGCGGTGCTCCATAAAGCCCTTCACGCCCACCCGGCTCTGTACGTTGTTATCCCCCCTACCTGAAACTCGAGTCCCGTTTGTTTCACGATGTTCATCCATCTTAACATCGTTCCACACAATCTGAGCCTGAGGCTGAACAAAGAACGTATTCTGCTCCGTTCCCCCAGTCAGGAACGGTATACCCCCCTTCCAGCGAAACCTGCAGCCCGCCGGAATCATATTTCTCAGCGGGCAATCCCTTTTCCTGCACTTCATTGCTGAACCAGGCATACTGCACCCAGCTGTCAAGGTAAGCCCCGATTTTCTGGTCAGCATTATGATACCAGGTGCCATAGACCCCCGCACTGTAGCCGCTGACGCTGCCCTCAGACCGGTAATCTGTCAGGGATGAGGTGGTTGTGCTGTGGCTGCTGCCGTATCCCGCCATCAATCCGGTACGCCACCTGTCCGTACCCGTGAACGAGCCGCTGAGGACAGCCCCGCCCAGCTGTACCGCATAACGGTTCTCACGGGTATCGAGCTGCTCAGTAGCTTGTTTGCTGTCCAGGTGGCGGCCTTCTGTACGTAATCACATACTGGTTATCTTCTCTTCGCCCGTCAGCATATCGGTATATGCCTGCATACCATCGCGGTCTTCAAGGCGTGTAATGAGCATTTCACGGGCAGCAGCAAGGTTAGTGATATAACTGCCCGAACCCGGACGGACTTAGTGGGTGCCCGCCCAGGTTGTTGACCTGAACGTAGCTGTTGCCTGCCGCATTTCCCTTGACGTGCAGCCTGTCAGAGAGTGAGTTATCCCCCTCCAGAACCGAGTTGAACACCAGCGTCCCGCCATCACCGATATACTCATTCATCGTGAGGGGGGGCCCGACAGAAGACTGATGCTGATTAAAGAATACCGTACCGCCGTTAACCAGAGAATACACGGTCTGGTTATACCCGCTGAGATCAAGCGCCCCTCCGGTATGCACGGCGTAGCCGGACTTGTCACTGAATGCCCCTTCAGCCCCTGCCGCTAGGGTACCGCCCTGAACGGAGGTGGTTCCGTAATAGGTATTGTTTCCGGCCAGAGTGGTGTAGCCATGCAGGACATTAATGTTCCCGTAGCCGGTTACCGAGGAGACGAAGACGTAGTCTGCGTCCGTATGATTGAAGTTAATTTCACCCTGTTGTAGGGTATCGGTGTAAAGCGCGATGCGGTCAGCCTCCATCTTCCCGGCCCCGGTGGCTTCCTGACTGGCGGCCCTCCCGATATTAAGGGTGCCATTAATGAGGTGAATAACCGCGGCGTTCAGTATGCCGTGGTTACTGGCTGTGACCGTGCTGGTAGCACCATAAAAAGTGCCGACACTTATATAGTCCGCAGAGACGGACGCCCCGTTATCAACCGTCATGGTGCCGGTGGCGGTCGCGCCATCGCTATCGCCATAGCCGACATATATATCGTAGTTTGCAGAGACACTCCCCGGTTCAGGCTCTGATGCGCCCGCGCCGTTAATGGTCAGAGAAGCACCTCCAGGTGAACTGCTAACGAAAATGTCATCATTCCAGTTTTTCGCCCACCGTTAACTGGAGCTCCTCCTCCGGCCGGATTACTGTCAGGTCGGCCGCTCCGGCAGGGAAGGAAAAGCCGATGGTCAGCGATACAGCCAGAGGGGATAAATTAAAGCGCTGACTCTTTCCTGACTCAGAGACAGGCATTGAAGTAATTGAATTGAACACAGGTAGTTTACCAGTTAAACAGTTTTTGCCTGATGCACGCATGGTTAAAATCTGCCTGAACAGGTCGTTATCCACACAAAAGGACCGCAGCCCTTCTGGGCTGCGGAATTTTCGGTTTTCTTTTCTCGTCGGGTCAGGGGGCGGCTGAAGAAGTTCAGCCTGCGATGAGTCATCCTGATGTCGGCATCTGACTCTTTGTTTTAGAATGCATAGCGAACTTTCAAAAAACCGCCTAAGTTACGGTAGTCATCGGTTCCCATATGGCCACTAGCCCCACCGCCTATACTGAGTTGTTTTGTCAGTTGACCCTCAACACCCAGTTTCAGCTCACCAATATTTTTCACACCAGAAGTAGATAGTTTAATATCGTCCATCTTAACTCCATACTCATTGGTGTTATGATGCCAATTCATGGTGACATAAGGTTTCCACATAACCTCAGAACTTTCTTTACCGGTTCGGATTTCCATCCCAGCTTTTAAACCCAACCGTGTATGAATGTTATCAGTCCCTTCACTTTTAACCACTGTTCCGTTGCCTTCGCGGAATTCTTCAGCTTTAACACCATTCCAGATGGCCTGCGCCTGTGGTTCGATGATATAATCCAAGTTCTTGTTACCTGATAATACAAATGCATAACCTGTTTCCACAGATGCCTGCAAACCATCAGAATCATATTTCTCTTCCAACAGACCTTCTCCCTGTACGCTATTACTGAACCACGCGTACTGAAGCCAAGTATCAATCCAGGCCCCCCTGCGGCGATCAGCATATTCAAACCATGTTCCGTACAGTCCCATGGTATAACCATCCGCGTTACCTTTTGACTGATAGCCAGTTATATCTGAACGGGTACTGCTGTGGCTGTTACCATAGCCCGCCATGACGCCCAGACGCCAGTTATCCTCTCCGGTAAAGGAACCATTGATAACATCACCGCCAATCTGAATAATATAGCGATTTTCATCGGTGAAGAGTTGATCACTGCTATCTTTGCTGTCCAGATGGCGCCCTTCCGAGCGTAGCCACATACTTGTCTGTTTTTTCTCACCCGTAGTCAAATCAGTGTAGAGGTGCTCACGACCACGGTCTTCCATTCGAGTGAAGAACATATCTGTGGCGGCTAAGTTGCTAATATAGCTTCCGGCTTCCGGGCGAGTAATATTAACGCCCGGAGTGACTGGTAAAGTTGGGTCAACTGGGTCAACTGGGTCAACTGGGTCAACTGGGTCAACTGGGTCAACTGGCAAAGGGCCAGGGATTACTGGTGGTATTACTGGATCCACACCGCCATTACTACTTGTCAGATACCAGCTATTACTATTACCACTGTTACCTCCCTGAACTAAGTGATAATCATAAGCACCTGCAACAATCCGACCGTTTTGGCGGAATTCCGTTCCTTCTGCAATGTTACCGTCGATAGTTATTAGTTTTATTCCCTCTACGGTCTGAGAACCACTACCACCCAAGTTATTAACGGTGACAAATGTTTCTCCATCAGCGCTACCAGTAACATGAAGTGTATCAGTAAGCGAATTATCGCTTTCAAGTACACTGTTGAATACCAGACTGCCACCATTACCATGATAATCACCATTTACAGTGAGCTCAGTTCCAGCCGAATCACCGGTCTCATTGAAATAGATAGTGCCAGAATTATTAATTGTGCCCGTTGTTTGGCTGAATCCATTTAAATCAAGAACCCCTGTAGTAAGTAAAGAATATTCAGAAGATGCGCTTGTTACGTTTTCGTTTTGGGCTACAAACATAGCATTATCAATTACTGTAATTCCAGTGATGGTATTTCCCCCGTAAAAATTAGAAGTGCCTCCGCTAAGATACATCGCTCCATCACCTGAGAAATTGGAGTGAATTTCATAATCATTAGAGTTGTGATTCAATATAAATCGGGAGCTTTCACCCCCGAGAATTATATTTTCAACATTTAAATAACCAGGTTCAACAGCGTCAGACTGCCCCCCTATAATTATATTGCTTTCACCATAGCCAGTAGTAATGTTGTTAGCGCTTATTTTTGCTCCATCTGAAAGTGTGATATTTCCGATGGAACCCTCATCTGGAGCGACCTGAATAGTAGGAGCAACCCATTCAGAGCCTTCTCCCCTAATATCTACATAGCCTTTTCCTCCACCTACTCCAACGATGGTAGTCGAATATAACTTACCTCCATTCGATATATTTAAAAAACCAGTTCCAAATCCACCACCAACAGCAGTTTGTATTGAGTTAACACGCCCCCCATCAATATTAAAAACTGCGTAATCAGGTATATCGCTATTGGCAGCAGCTACATATAACCCCCCCAAACCTACATTCACAGTGGAACCATTAGTTACATACATTTCAGCCGCTTGACCTAATTCTCCTTTTAAATTTAACTGCCCTGTACTTAATGTTGAATTTCCGTCCATAATTACAGAAGCGTTGTTACCTAACTCAACGAAACATTGCTCACAATTGGAGACACTTGCACCATTTGTAAGGTGTAGTGTAGATGGAGCTGAAAGGTCGCCTCTCAAAACAATATGACTAGTTGCTTCAACATTTGCATTATCAACTGTGAGAGAACCATTTCCATTTATTTGTATGCTAGAATAAATAGTTGTTCCTGAGTCGATTGTTTGTTCTTCATTGGTTAAAGTCAATGAATCAATAGCAAAAGTTGATTTTGAAATAAATATAAACAAAAGGGCTGGGGTTGAGTTTGATATTAATTTTCTCACTGGAAAAACCTAATGTATTGAAGATTATAAGGGTGATAAAAAAGGTATTGCTTACCTAGTTCAAAATACCACATCATAAATTCTAGTGATCCATAAATGTCACATTCACCAACCTAGATAACATTTAATTAACAACCTGCTTGTTTTGAGGTACCTGGTTTCAGTTGCCACATACTGACCCCTGATCCGGGTTACGGGATACCGAAGGTGGGGTTCTTTAATACGCCCGATCTGTATATACACTGTCTGTCGCAGAAATCCCCCCCTTATACCATCACTCTGAAGATTGTCATTGAAGGCCTTATGAACGAAGACTGGACTAAAGGATGGAAGCCAGCCACAAAATATTCAGCAAACAATACAGATAATTAATGTACCATCTTCACCCATTTAAATGAGTCTATAAATTGAGCAAAATTTAGAACTCTAATATGAAATCTTATTAGGAATTTTCTTGTCATGCTAAATATAATATTCATGCGGCCGATAATAAGAGTGTAAGAAAGGGGGCGGTGTGAACGATTTTCATAATTTAAGTATTTGTATTCAGAATAAGGATGTGGCAGGCGCATTGCGCGTGCTGCGTGATAAATCAGAATTTGCGGTGCGCAAGATTCTGGAGAAACTCAAGATCAGGGTCACATCGCAAACCGGCAGGGCATTCTGGCATTATGTTCAGGGCTGGCTGTTAACCGCGTGTCGCCAGGGGAGTATACAGCATGAACCATTCAGTACCCGACGTTCTTCCCAAAATCCGGAATGCCAGCCAGCTCAGTCCCGCTGCTCTCGATATGGTCAAGCTTCTCGCACTTCTGGCCATGATTATCGACCACACCAATACGGTGTTTCTGTCGCCAGCCTGGCCGATGATGTATGCGCTTGGCCGGATGGCCTTCCCCCTGTTCACGCTTATATGGGCGATGAACGTACAGCGCACCCCGGAACGACTGCAGAAGAGAGCCAGTCGCCTGTGGATCTGGGCAGTCATCACGCAGCCGGTGTTCAGCCTGGCATTCTGCCATCACCAGCCCTGGTGGGCCCTGAACATTCTGTTCGTGTTTACCGGCGTCACGCAGCTGCTTGCCCTGCAGTACCGGCACGGCCGGAAAGGAATGCTCGCCGGATATCTGCTCCTGGCCCTCATGATTTGGCCACTGCAGCCGGCAAGCTACGGGCTGGCAGGAATAACGCTGGCCATCAGTATGGCAACGGTTTCTGGCAGCGATACACTCGGAGTACAGCGGCTGGCAGCCATAACTGCCGTGCTGTCACTGATTTGTTTAAACGGGTTATCGCATCTCCTGGATATGCCTGCAGAAACATTATTACTGGCCACGCTGCCTACTCTGGCATTCCCCCTGGCAGTGGTTTCCTTCTGCAGGCAAATCTGTCCGGAGGGCCGCAGGCGTTTCATGCCGCGTAATTTCTTTTATTATGCTTACGCCGGTCACCTGGGGATTATTGGTCTGGTACAGTATACTTTCGCCTGATAAGGGAGGACGTGATGGCTATCAGTAAATCAAGCGCCACTTTGGCTTTAACCCCCCATTCCGCAATTTTAAGCGCCATTGCGGGACGTGGCGTGCCGGATACTTTCCTGAAGAAATCGGGCCTGGTCCAGTACCACAGCCGTTGTGCTTCGGGTTTCAGCCTCAGGCCATACGCGCCGTAGACTTCGCTGAAGAGTGTGACAGCCTTATACGTCCCCAGCCCCTGCTGCCGGCTGAAGCCCAGAAATTCAGCGATCTCCATCGAGCCGTCAGCGAATATTCCCTCCGTCTGCTTATCACCGAGGAGGTTGTGCGCGGCTTTCCGTGAAATCGTGTTAAAGCCATTTACGACAATCACCGCGCCGGCCACTACGACGTCGACAGCTGAAATGATGTAACCCACAATTTTATTCTTATCCCGGACAACCTTCACCTCGGCATAGAGTTTTGCATAGCCGGTTTTGAGCGATCGGGACTGCTCCAGCAGGCTGGTATTTTCAGCCCGTAAGGCCCGCAGACAGGCCATACAGTCATCAACCGTTTTCGCCCGGCGTGCGGCCTCAAACTGGGCCATGATGAATGCTCTGATCTCATCCACAAACTGAATCCGGATGAAACCATCCTGGAGATGCATAGCCGCCACCGTGTTGGCCGTATTCACCAGTTTCCTGGCCTCCAGGTTGATCATGGTTTCCGCCCAGACACGGGAATTCTGGCCGGGTAAAAGCAACGTGTCCATTTTATCGCCTCGCTTATCTGTTTCTGAAAGCATATTCCCGAAACGAGTTTTGACAACAAAAAAGGGCACGCTACCCTGCAGAACTCACTGATGCCGCATCGCGGCATGGAGGCGCCAGCTGAAGCCAGACAGGGAGAGAAAGTCGATGGGCGCCGTGACCGGCGTAAGCCGCTGCGGTTTGAAAGGTTCTGCCTGTCCCATCCCTTACCCTGCAAAGCCATACCCGCTAACCGCCACGCCTGGTAGTGACGTGCGCGGTCGGAGTGAGCACGTCGAGGTCAGAGGCCGCTGACGGGCTGTATCTCCGCATTAGCGCCGTGAGGCGCTTACGAGCGTGTACAGCGGGCTTGCCGCGACGCTAACTACAGCTACTCTTGATACTAGTTACAACATCCCTCTTAAAGCGAGGGTGTTCCGGCCCGTCGGGCCGGGGCGGCGTCGGTTTAGCAGGGGTCAGGTAAGTATGCAGTGTTGGGTTCTGGCCAGAACGGGGCCCGGCGCTTGCGACGGGAGGAACTTTTGATTTTATTCTGAGCGCGAGGCCGTGAGGCCGCTGCATGCGAAGGCATTTTACGTTATCCACAGAGTAGCCGAAGACAAAGATCTACTCTTAAATGTAATGAACAGAGAGATAAAAAAGGTGAAGTAAGACTGTTTTGCGGAATGTCTTTTATTCATTACCGGGTTACTTCACTTATTCGTTTGCGGATTTCTGTGTAAAAAAAGAGACAGTGGCCATTGCGGGCCATAACGACCGACAGAACGTCATGGTGACCGGAAGAAAAAAGGAGTGAAGGATGAAAAATGAGCAGAATAGCCGAAAAAAACAAGCACGAAAAGCCCCGATGAGGGGCCTGTAAACAAGAAGACTGTTGTGTCGTCTGTGACTAGTCCGGTGGAGAAAGCGCCAGATCCAGCTGGTAAAGATGCTGGATGGCCAGCGCCTTCAGGCGCTCAGATGTGCACCAGTACGCTTCGTCAGGCGGCAGGGTGCGATAAATCCATTCAGACATTGCATGGAGTCGTTCATCTGCCGGCAGCTTAATCAGGTTGTTGGCACGTTTACGCTCCGCGCCTTTTTTGCGGCGGTAAACGAGTGCCTCCTGACGCTTACGGCCAGACCAGCATTTCCGCGCAGAGTGGGCCTGAACATCATCATGTTCGCTCATCACCCCTTCCCGGATCAGCTGCTCACGCTCGGCGCTCTGACGGAGCTTCTTCTCCTGCTCTTTAAACAGCTTGTCCATATCGACGCCCAGCATCTGGAATCCCACAGGGGTGATATAGACATACGTTGGCAGCCAGGTGCGGGATTCACGATCCCAGGCGCGTTCTTCCGCGAGACCCAGAACGCCAAACCGTACCTGTTCCTCAATAAGCCGTGAAAGGCGTGACACCGTCACCTCCGTTTCAGGAATGACATTGCCTTTTGCGTCCTTTGCACTGAGTTCTTTTGCAAGACGGGAGATACACATGCCGACGGTATGCTTGCCGGCATCACAGAAGCTGATGAGCACTGGCCAGAGCGCATCGAGCAGGCGCTGACGTTCCGGGCGGAAGCCATATTTACGTCCCGCCTTACGGCGGCCGGCGACATAGAGAGGGTGACGAGAAACATGCATGCGCAGGCTGACCTGCCCGGTTTCTTTGTCTTTTTTCACCAGGCGATTGTAGGCATGGCCGAGCTGTCCGGAGAGCTTTTTATAATGCTCCGGTCGATACCAGGCCGGGTTCTCACATTTGGCTTTTGTGGAATGTTCACCGCGTTTGCGGCGGGTCAGTTTTTTGACCGGTGCAATGAGGAAATTACCCTGAGTGCCGGCATCGACATCCTGCCAGAAACGGGTTAGCTCATCTTTCGGTAGATCTGACCAGTGAACAGAAATCTGATTGTCATTCAC